>CAZHGU010000020.1:0-11849 GCA_964532105.1 uncultured Alcanivorax sp.
GAACAGACTCGGCAAGCTCCGCGCCCGCACGGGGCGCGCCTGCCTCCTCTGTCCATCATAGCCCGAACCCGCCTCCCGCTGTACACAATTTCACCGGAAACAGCCTGCTAGAACTCCAGCGCCAGTGACAGCTGATAATGCGTTCGCTCCGCGTAGCGGTTCTCCACGAACACAACCGGCTCTTCACTGATGTAGTGCTGCACCCGCCCTTCCAACCGCAGCCGGCTGTCGCCCACGGGCCTGTGGTGCGCCAGAACCACATCGGCACGCTCGAACGGACGGAGTTCACTACGGGACCCGTCCCGGTTGTAGTCATGCGCTATATAGAAGGCACTCGAGAGCATCCAGCGGCGGTCGAAATCATAGCGCCAGAGAAAACTCCCGCTGTCACGAGGCGAGAGCCGCTCCTCGATATTGACCGAAGAATCGTTGTGGACATGGGCGTTGGTCAGGCGCAGCAGATGATCCGGGGTCGGACGCCAGCTCAGCTGGGTTTCCCAGCCATGCAGATCCACGCGATGGCGCTCGCCTGCATTGAACGCGAAGGGGGTAACCCCCTCGCTGAGGAGATTGCGCAGACGTTCCTCGAAATAGCGCACGTCCAGTTCCAGCGTACCGAAGCGCCCGTAATACCCTAGTTCCCGGGATTCGATTTTCTCGGCTTCCAGGTTTCCCGGAGAGGTCTGGGTGGCAAAGAAATGCGGCGTGTTCCAGCCCAGTAGATCGCTGGTATTCTGCGCGAAGGCCGGCAACAGGTTTTCGGCGGTCAGATTGGTGCGCGCCTCGGATTCATAGAGATCACTGGTACGTACCGCCTCGGAATAAACCGCCCGCAGACTATGGCCCTGAGCCGGTTTGAGGATGACTGCGCCGCGCGGATTGAAAAACTCGCCGTTGATATCGTCCTTTTCCCAGAAACCACCCAGGTTGACCAGCAGGGGATCCGCCACCTCCACTTCCAGGGTACCGAAAGCGCGTTGACTGTAGTTCTCCGCCTTGCCCGAGATGTAAGTATCCGACTGCACCCGATCATGGCGGGCGTTCAATCCCGTGACCAGCTTGACCCGATCCCCGAAATGCACCGTGTTCTCGATTTCCAGATCATGACGTTTCTCCACTACGTCAAAGGCGAAATCGCCGCAGAAGGTGCCGGCATTGGAACCGTCCAGCCTATTCAACCCATCGTTGAGATCCTGATCGGAACCGTTCTGGAGCACCTCGACGGTATCGTCGATGCTGCCCTGCTCCAGAAACACGTCCCGCATTTCCCGGGTAAAGAAGATGGCGCCCGTCGCCGGTGACGAGGTGACGGGATTGGCACAGAGTTCCATTTCCTCACGGCTGTCGGAATACTGACTATAGGCCGACACCTTCATGGAATGCTGCGGCGAAAAATCGCGCCGCCAGCGCAGCTGCGCAAAGGCGTTTTCATTACGCTGGACGGGATTGTCCCGGTAACGGGTAAACTGCAGAAAATCCTTGTCCTGCGGTCGTTGCAAGGCGCTGCTGGAACCGCCCGCAAACATTTCCAGTTGATCCCGGGACGAGAGATCCCAGGCGGCTCGCAGGTTGGCCCGGTTCACGGTCTTGGCGTCACGGTACCGGCGGTCCCGGTGCCCCGGGTTATAATCCTCGTCATAGCCGTGATCATGCTGCTGTTCCAGGGTGAAGCGCCAGGAAGCATCCCCGCGCTCCCCTCCACTGGTCAAACGCTGGTCACCCACACCATTGTTTCCGTTACGGGTTTCCACGGTGGTGGTGGAAACATCCCGAGCATGGCGGGTAATGATGTTGATGACACCCGAGAAGGCGTTGGCGCCGTAGGACGCGGAGTTGGGGCCCCGGGTTACCTCGATGCGGGCCACGTCGTCCACGGACACGGGCAGATCATTCCATACCACCCGGGCCAGGCCAGGCTTGTACACCGAGCGCCCGTCAATAAGCACCAGCATGCGGCGGTCATCGCGAGCCATGGTGCCGTGATAACTCACCGTGGGCACATTGCCGTCCACCTTGACCGCACTCATGCCCGGTACCAGCTTCATGACATCATAAAGCTCGCGGGCACCGCTGGCCTCGATCAGTTCCCGGTCGATCACGGTGACACTGGCGGGCACTTCCGAACGCGGCTGCTCCAGTCGCGCGGGCGTCAATACCCGGGGAATGTCGGGGCCCTCCATTCCCTTCCCGCTCCCCGTTTCCAAACCATCCGTCCGGGCCTGCACCAGCCCGGACAGCATTCCCCCGAAAACTACGGCCAACATCCAGCGATACAAGATATCCCCCCAAGAACCGGTATGGCTTGGCATAGCATACCAGCCGTACTGGCGGGCGAAACATTCACGCAGAAGATGTTTCTAGCGCTTGACGTGACGCATCAGTCGACGGCGGCGGCGAAGCTGACGCGCACTCAGGGGATTGGGCTTGTGAGCATAGGGGTTGTCGCCGCCGCGCAGCTCCACGCGCAGCGGCGTGCCTTCCAGTTTCAGCGCATCCCGGAAACCGTTTTCCAGATAACGCCGGTAGGGGCCGGGCACGGCCTCGGCCTGATTGCCATGCACCACAATGACCGGCGGATTGGTACCGCCGAGATGGGCATAGCGCAATTTGATCCGGTGCCTACCCACCAGCGGCGGCTGATGGGCATCCACCAGTCTGCGCAGAATGCGGTTGAGCCGGTTCGTGCCGACATCCGGGAAGGCCGAGGCCCAGGCACGGTGGATGGGTGGATACAGATCGCCCACGCCGGTGCCGTGCAGCGCGGAGATGGTCTGAACCTCCACCCAGGGCACGAAATCCAGGCGCCGGTCCAGCTCCTTGTGATTCCAGGCTTTCTGATCAGCGCTGAGGCCGTCCCACTTGTTCACCGCCACCACCAGGGAACGCCCCTCGTCCAGGATCATGCCCAGCAAATGCAGATCCTGATCGGTAATGCCCTCCCGAGCGTCGATCACCAGGATCACCACCTGGGCCTGCTCCACCGCCCGCAGGGCCTGGATCACGGAGAACTTCTCCACTTTCTCGTGTACACGACCGCGCCGGCGCACACCAGCGGTATCGATCAGGGTATAGGTTTCGCCCCGGCGCTCGTAACGCACCCGGATGGCGTCCCGGGTGGTGCCCGCTTCGTCGTGCACCACCACCCGATCCTCGCCCAGCAGGCGGTTGACCAGGGTGGACTTGCCCGCATTGGGCCGACCCAACACCGCCATGCGGATATCCGCTTCTTCCGTTGATTCGTCTTCGTCGGCTTGCTCAAGCGGCGGGGGTAAATCGGCCGCCAGGGCCTCGGCCAGTTGCCGCGTGCCGCGGCCATGGGTGGCCGAAACGGGGTGCAGCTGTGTGAAGCCCAGGGTAAAGAATTCCGCCAGGGCCACGTCCTCGTCCAGGCCGTCGGTCTTGTTCACCACCACATGGACGGGCTTGTCCAGCCGGCGCAGATCATTCGCCAGCTGCTCGTCCCCCGTAGTCAGCCCGGCCCGTCCGTCCACCAGCCAGAGCACCAGGTCCGCCTCGTCCACGGCGGCGCGTGCCTGTTCGCCCATGGGTCGGGCCACGCCCTCCTGCTCGCCTTCGCCCATACCCCCGGTATCCACCAGAGTGCAGGCGCGCTCGCCCAGCCGCGCATGGCCGTACTGGCGATCCCGGGTCAGACCGGCATGGTCGGCGACCAGGGCGTCACGGCTGCGCGTGAGCCGATTGAAGAGGGTGGACTTGCCCACATTGGGGCGGCCCACCAGGGCAATCACAGGGGTCATGACGCGTCTTTCGGTTCCAGACGATAAGCAGCCAGGGCGCCGTTGCGACCCAGCACATAGAGAAGGCCGTCATGCACCACGGGCGCGCCGGCGAAACCGTCGCCCGCATGGCGCCGCCGCGCGACGGGTTGCCCCGTACTCGCCTCCAGCCAGTGCAGATAGCCGTCCTGATCGCCGGTGACGGGCAGATCCTGATGCACCATCACGCCCACGAGACGACGCCCGCGCAACTTGTCCTGACGCCAGAGCGTGTCGCCCGTGCGCTGCTGAATGGCGTGGACCCGGCTTTCGTCATCCGCCACGAAGAGCGCACTCGATCCCAGATCCATGGGCACATGGGTGGACATGTCCCGTTTCCAGTAGGGGCGTCCATTATTCAGATCCACCACCGCCAGCTTGCCCCGGAAGGTGGCGGCAAAAACCGCGCCATCGGACACCACCAGATTGGTATCCGCGTCCACCAGCCGATCCAGTTCGGAACGCCCGGTGGGTTCGGCCACCTGGTGCTGCCAGGCCTGCACGCCTCCGGACTCCAGTGCCACCAGCTGACCACTGGCAAAGGCGGCCAGCACCCGGTTGTTCGCGATTACCGGGGCACTGGTGCCGCGCAGGGTCAGCACCGGCACGGACACATTGAAGCTCCAGCGCTGCTCGCCGGTGTCCGCGTTCAGCGAGACCACCTGACCGTCCAGGGTCTGAACGACCACCTGGTTGCCATCGGTGGCCGGGCTCGCCAGCACTTCGCTGCCCACACGGGCCCGCCAGCGCTCGTCACCGTTGTCGGCGGACAGGGCCACCACCTCGCCATCCCGGGTACCGAAGAGCACCATGCCGTAGGCGGCCTCCACGCCGCCGGAGATCCGGTAGTCCGTGGCCCGGCGCCAGCGCCGGTGGCCCTTGCCCCGGGCAAAGGCACTGACATGACCGTCCACGTCGGCGGCGAATACCGAGCGACCGGTAACCGCCGGACGCAGTTGCAGCCGGGAATCATCCACGCCGGCGCCCGCGTTCTTGCGCCAGACCTGCTCGACCCGGTATTGGGCCTCGAAATCCGGCAGGGGGCTCGGCTCGATAATATTGGGGTTCTTGCTACATGCGGCCAGAAACAGGACCGCTACCGCCAGCAGCTTTCTCACGATGCCGCCGCCAGATCATTGAGTTTCATTTCCACGCGATTGCGAGTGCGGTTGCCGGATTCCAGCACGTCCAGCGCCGAGGAATAGGCCTCGCGCGCGCCTTCGCGGTCATCCCGGGCGAGCCGCATATCGCCCTTGAGCTCCAGCGCCCGCCCCTGCCAGGGCTCGGGCAGCTTCTTGTTCAGCAGTTCCGCGACACGGTCGTAGCGCTCGCGTTCCAGCTCCACCCGGGCCAGCCGGATGCGGGCAACATGACCCAGCGGTGCCTCGGCCGGCGAATTCACCACCTTTTCCAGCTCCGCCGCGGCCGTTTCCAGATCCCGGTTCTGCACGGCCAGGCGCGCCAGGGTAAGAGCCGCAAAGTCGGCATAGATGGTGCCGTCGTGCTCACTCATCAGGGTGTCCGCGGCGCTGTGCACCTGCTCGGCGGCCTGTTCGTCGCCACCAGACATACCGGACAGGGCACTGGTCATGCGTTCATAGACCACGGACGCATTGGCCGCGGTTTGTTGCTGATAGCTCTGCCACTGCTGCCAGCCCAGCACGGCGGCGATCGCCACCACCACGGACACCACCACCGAGACGCCGTTATCGCGCCACCACTGCTTGATCCGTTCCGCCTGTTCCTCGTCCGTCAAATCCTCGGCCACGAGATCCTCCTGTTACGCTTGTTGTCAGGGACGCTTCCGCCGCTCCGGGCCACGAAAACGCTCAGGCTGTTTCGTCCTGTCGCTCCAGCCACTCCGCCAGCCGCGCGGGCAATTCCTCCAGAGCCAGGCTTTGCTGTTCCCCGCCACGCATGGGCTTGACCACGGCCTCGCCGCGTTCGAGCTCGGCCTCGCCCAGCATGAGCGCGAGGCGCGCGCCACTCTTGTCCGCCTTCTTCATCTGGCTCTTGAAGCTGCCGCCACCGCAATGGCACAGCACCCGCCGGCCCGGCAGGCCCGCGCGCAGCTCGTCGGCCAGGGTCAAAGCCCGGGCCGTCTGCCCCGGCGCCACGATATAGACATCCGGAACGGGTTGCTGTTCGCCGCTGTCCCGGCTGAGCAACCATACCAGCCGCTCCAGTCCCATGGCGAAACCCACGGCCGGTGTGTCGCGCCCGCCCAGCTGAGTGACCAGGCCATCATAGCGTCCGCCGGCACAGATCGTGCCCTGCGCGCCCAGCGCGTCCGTGACCCACTCGAACACCGTCTTGCCGTAATAATCCAGTCCGCGCACCAGTCCGGGATTCAACCGATAGGCAATGCCCGCCGCATCCAGCAGCTGGCGCAATCCGTCGAAATGCGCCCGCGCGGATTCGCCCAGATAGTCCGCCAGCCGGGGGGCATTCTCGAGCACCTTCTGTGTGTTCTCGTCCTTGCTGTCGAGAATGCGCAGCGGATTGCGCTCCAGCCGGCGCTGACTGTCCTCGTCCAGCTGTTCCCGGTGTTCGGACAGATAGGCCACCAGGGCCTCGCGGTGGCGCTTGCGGTCGTCGGCATCGCCCAGGGAATTCAGCTCCAGGGTGACCTCGTCTTCCAGGCCCAGAGCGCGCCAGAGCGCGGCCGTCATCAGAATGATCTCGGCATCGATATCCGGGCCTTCCATGCCGAAGGCCTCCACGCCGATCTGGTGAAACTGGCGGTATCGGCCGGCCTGGGGCCGCTCGTGGCGGAACATCGGGCCCATGTACCACAGCCGGGGCGTGGCGCCGTAAAAGAGATTGTGCTGCTCGCCGGCGCGGACACAACCGGCCGTACCCTCGGGCCGCAGGGTGAGGCTGTCGCCGTTGCGATCCTCGAAGGTGTACATCTCCTTTTCGACAATGTCGGTCACCTCGCCGATGGAGCGCTTGAACAGTTCCGTCGACTCGACAATGGGCAGGCGAATCTCCCGGTAGCCATAGGCCTGGAGCACGCTCCGCGCGCGCTCTTCCAGCCACTGCCATACCGGGGTCTCGTCCGGAAGAATGTCGTTCATGCCCCGGATGGAGGCGAGTTTCTTGCCCAAAGCTGACTCCTTAACCAGCTGTCCGCCGCCTGGATGAATCCGGACAATAGACGATGGCGGGCCCGTCAGCAGCCGCCGCTGCCGGTCTGCCGCAATCGGGATCCGTTGCTATTCGCGAAGAATAATGCCCTGGTCTTCGTCACGCTCGCGTTCGTCGCGCCTGGCCCGGGCGCGCTCGCGCGCCATCTGCTCGAGTTCATCCAGCAGATTGTCGGCGGTAATGTGGTGGCTCTTCTCGCCGTCCACATAGGACAGATTATTGGGCGTACCGCCGGTCAGGCCGATATCCGCCTCTTTCGCCTCACCCGGCCCGTTCACCAGGCAGCCGATCACCGCCATGTCGACGGACTCGTTGACGTCCTCGAGCCGCGCTTCCAGTTCATTGACGGTGCTGATCACGTCGAAGTTCTGGCGCGAACAGCTCGGACAGGCAATCAGGTTCACGCCCTTCTTGCGCAGGCCCAGGCTCTTGAGAATATCGAAGCCCACACGCACTTCCTCCACCGGATCGGCGGCCAGGGAAATACGGATGGTATCGCCGATGCCCTCCATGAGCAGATTGCCCAGGGCGATGGAGGATTTCACCGTCCCCGAACGGAATACACCCGCCTCGGTCACGCCCAGATGCAGCGGCTGTTCGATCTGATCCGCAATGCCCCGGTAGGCGGCCACCGTCATGAACACATTGGACGCCTTCAGGCTGACCTTGAAGTCGGGAAAATCATGCCGGTCCAGAATCTCGGCATGACGCAGCGCGGATTCCACCAACGCGTCGGCGTTGGGCTCGCCGTACTTGCGCTGCAGGGATTTCTCCAGCGAGCCGGCGTTGACGCCCACACGGATGGGAATGCCATGGTCCTTCGCCGACTGAATCACCGCGCGCACGCGATCCTCGCGGCCGATATTGCCGGGGTTGATGCGCAGGCAGTCCACGCCTTTTTCCGCGACCGCCAGCGCCACCTTGTAGTCGTAGTGGATATCGGCGACCAGGGGCACTTCTACCTGTTCCCGGATCTTGCCAAACGCCTCGGCCGCGTCCATATCGGGCACGGACACGCGCACGATATCCACGCCGGCCTGTTCCAGTTGCCGGATCTGATCCACCGTGGCCTGGACGTCACAGGTATCGGTGTTGGTCATGGTCTGGACACTGATGGGCGCGTCACCGCCCACGGGCACCGAGCCCACATGAATCTGGCGTGTGGGTCTGCGTTCAATACTGATATCGGGTTCCATGCACCCTCCTTCCGACGTTCAGGGCACGCTCAGGCGCACCACCTGGCCGGCCGCCCTGCTGGGCATTGTCTGTTGCTCGTCATTGACATGCAGTGATTCCACCGCCGAGGCGTCGCCCACGCGCAACTCGAACGGCGCTTCGCCGCTGACATTGAGCGCCACGCCGGCATCACGCCGGCCCTCGAAAACCACTTCGCCGGAGGCGTCGCGTACCTCCAGCCAGCAATTTGCCGAAAAGGTCATCTGCAAGCGATCCGCAGGTTCCCCGGCATCCGGCTGTTGTTCATTTTGACCCTCGGCCAGACGCACGGGTTCCAGTTCCGGTTCGGACTCCGATTCGGTTCCGCGGGATTCGTCCAGGCCGGAAGTCTCGCCAGCGGACGCGGGGATTTCCGAATCCGTACCTGATTCCGCTGATCCGGGCTCCACCTCGTCCGTCGCGGCCGCCGGAGCGACGTCGCCCTGATCGGCCCCGTCATCCTCCGGCCATACCAGAACAACGATCACCACGGCCAGCACGAGCGCTACCGAAACCACCGGCACCCAGCGTCGGCGCCGCGACGGCATCACCTCCACCGTCTCTGGCACTTCCTCTTTTTCCTGCATGATTTCGGAGAAGACACTGACCAGCTCGTCGGCGGGCAGATCCAGCTCGCGGGCATAATTACGGATATAGCCGCGCACGAAGGTGGGCTCGGGCAGGCGGTCGTAATCATCCGTTTCCAGGGCCTGAAGGAAGGTCACCGTCAGATTCAGACGGTTGGCCGCATCTTCCTGGCTGATGCCCCGGGCCTCGCGCTCCGCCCGGAGGCGCTGGCCGGGGAAAAGCATGCCCTGGTCACTCATCCATTCTCCTCAATATCATCCCGGCCGGGATCTTCCAGCCTTCCCTGCCAGTCCACCCATTCCCGGTACTCCTCGGACTCGGGATAAAGACGTTTCAGCGCCAGCTCGTAGCTGGACTGATCATCCTTGTTCTCCAGCTCGTGGGCCAGCCGAATCCCCAGCCACAACGCCGACGCGGACTGGGTTTCCACCGCGTCCACATACTGCCGGTAATAACGGTACGCCCGGCGATAGTTTTCCTGCTTGAAATGCAGGCGCGCGAGCTGCATCCGGGCGCGCATATTGCTGCTGTTCAAGCGCGTCGCCCGCCGCAGCGCCTCTTTCGCACCTTCGATCTTGTCTGCCGAGAGCAGAGCTTCGCCGAGATTGGCGTAGGCGTTGGCACGCGAATCATAGTCCGGATCCTCGGCGGCACGCCGGAACTGCTCGGCGGCTTCCTCGTACCGGCCCTCGCGGTGCAGCATGATTCCGAGGTTGTTGCGCGCCGTGGAATACTCGTCGTTGATACTCAAAGCTTCCCGGTAATGCTGCTCCTCCAGCTTGGCATCGCCTTCATAGCGATACAGCAGCGCCATGGCGTTATGCGCCATGGCGCTGTCGTCATTGAGTTCCAGCGCACGGGAGAAATGCCGCCGGGCATCAGAGGGCTGGTCATCCTTGAGGTACTCCATGCCCGCCGCCACACGATCCTGCACGGCACTTTCAATATCCGGACCCTCGCCCTCGGCGGGCACGGTGATGCAGCCGGACAGGGCCAGCAGCAATGCCAGCACGCCAGTCGTTCGTTGTATCCGCATGACATTCATCGGGTTACAGTCGCCTCATCATGGGAACGCAGGAAAGCGTCCTTTTTCCAGCGTTCACTGCGCCGGGTGCGATCCATCACCTCGCCCACCAGCTGGCCACAGGCGGCGTCGATATCGTCGCCGCGCGTGGTGCGAATCGTGGTCAGAATACCATTGTCGTTCAGCAACTTGTGGAACGCCAGCATGTCCGCCTTGGGCGAGCATTCATAGCCCGCGTTCGGGAAGGGGTTGAACGGAATCAGGTTCACCTTCACCGGCAGATCCCGAAACAGCTCCAGCAACTGACGCGCATGCCCGGGCTGGTCGTTCACGCCCTTGAGCATGACATACTCCATGGTAATGGTGTTGTGTCGATGGGTAATACTGTCGCTGTAGCGCTTGCAGGCGGCGAGCAGCTCATCCAGCGGGTACTTCTTGTTGAGCGGCACCAGCTCGTCGCGCAGTTCGTCATTGGGCGCATGGAGCGAAATCGCCAGGGAGACGTCCAGATCCCGGCTCAGCTGATCGATCTTCGGGACCACCCCGGAGGTGGACAGCGTGATGCGCCTTTTGGAGATCCCGTAGCCGAGATCGTCGCGCATCAGCTCCATGGCCGAAACCACATTGTCATAGTTCATCATGGGCTCGCCCATGCCCATCATGACCACATTGGTGATGGGATGCTCGCCCAGATTGGTGCGCGGGCCGAACGAGCGCGCCGCCTGCCAGACCTGGCCGATCACCTCGGCCGCGCTCAGGTTGCGCTGAAAGCCCTGCTTGCCGGTGGAACAGAAGCTGCAGTCCAGCGAACAGCCCACCTGGGAGGAAACACAGAGGGTGCCGCGCCGGCCGTCCGGAATGAACACGGTTTCCACCGCGCCGCCGCCGTCCACCTCGAACACCCACTTGCGGGTACCGTCCCGGGAGATGCCCTCGTGGAGCATGACCGGGGGACGGATCTCGGCCGCTTCCTCCAGCCGCGCGCGCAGCGCCTTGCCGACATCGGTCATGTCCGCGAATTCGTCCACCTGATGGTGGTAGATCCATTTGAGAATCTGGCGCGCGCGGAATTTCTTCTCGCCCAGCTGCTCGAAGAAGGCTTCCAGCTCGGTGCGCGTCAGGCCCAGCAGATTGACTCGTTCGGCGGCGCTCATGCTGCCTCCCCGGGGGTCCGCTCAGGTGCGCGGACAGATTTCGCTGTCTTCAAAGAAATAACCGATTTCGCGTTCGGCCGATTCCGGCGAATCCGAGCCGTGCACGGCATTGGCGTCGATGGTTTCAGCATAATCGGCACGCAGGGTGCCCGCCAGCGCCTCTTCCGGATTGGTCGCACCCATGATGTCGCGGTTGCGGCGGATGGCGTCCTCGCCTTCCAGCACCTGCAGCACCACCGGGCCGCTGGTCATGAAGGATACCAGCGCATCGAAGAAGGGCCGTTCACGGTGCTCGGCATAGAAACCCTCGGCGTCATCGCGTGAGAGATGGCGCATTTTCATGGCCACAATGCGCAAACCGGCGCGCTCGAAGCGGGATTCGATCTCGCCGATAACATTCTGCGCCACGGCATCGGGCTTGATAATGGACAAGGTGCGTTCAACGGCCATGCGGTACTCCTGCTCCCCGGATCGGTCTGTAAACCGCCGCCGGCGCGCTATCACCCGGCGTACGGCGCCAAAGGCCGTGATTATACGCATTCACGTCCGTCTATGATACCGTTTGCGCCCCATCAGCGCCCCGGCGCAGGCGGCGGAAGCGATAGTAAGCGCTTACGCCTGAAAAGGGTTCATCCGGGTTGTCCGCGGGGCTATGATTTTCCCGAATACCTGAGTAAAATACTAGGGTATTCTCCCGGATCCTGGCGAGTTGAGTTATGAGCGAAGCGGAAATCGACAAGGCGCTGAATTCCGAGTACGAAGCCGGATTCACCACCGAGATCGAATCGGACACCCTGCCGCCCGGGCTGGACGAGGACACCATCCGGTTCATCTCCGCCAAGAAGGAGGAGCCGGAATGGCTCACCGAGTGGCGGCTGGAAGCCTATCGCAACTGGCTGGAAATGCCCATGCCCAACTGGGCCCATGTGCACTATCCGCCCA
>CAZHGU010000021.1:0-11448 GCA_964532105.1 uncultured Alcanivorax sp.
GGCGAGGAATTTGTGGTTCTGTATCCGCAGACGGGACCGCGTTCGCTGGAACAGATGGCGAACAAGCTGCTCCGGGCCGTGGCCGACGAACGCATGCCCCACGGCCATTCCAGCGTGGCCGATTACATTACGGTAAGTATCGGCACCGCCTGCATGGTGCCGGAGCAGAACTTCGGTCCCGAGCAGCTGGTCGCCGCTGCCGACCACGCCGTCTACGAAGCCAAGAACAAGGGCCGCAACCGGGTATACAAGGCGCCCGTGAAGGCGGCCGATTAGCAGGCTGTTGAAAACCCGTTGCGTACTCAGGCTTTCAGGCCACGCTGAGTGCGCAAGGGGCTTTTCCAACAGCCTGCTAGCGGCAGGCGGTGCGCATGCGCTCGATCACGCCGGCATAGTCCGACTGCCCGAAAATCGCTGAACCGGCGACAAAGGTATCCGCGCCGGCGGCGGCAATCTCGGCGATATTGTCCTCATTCACACCGCCGTCCACCTCCAGACGGATATCCTCGCCCAGCGCGTCGATCAGTTCGCGCACCCGGGCCACCTTCTTCAGGGTGCCGGGAATGAACTTCTGGCCCCCGAAGCCCGGATTCACCGACATCAGCAGCACCATGTCCAGTTTATCCAGCACATAATCCAGACAATCCGGTGTAGTAGCGGGATTAAGCACCAGGCCGGCCTTGCAGCCATGGGAACGAATCAGTTGCAGGGACCGGTCCACATGATGGCTGGCTTCCGGGTGAAAGGTGATATAGCTTGCCCCCGCCTCGGCAAACTGCGCGATCAGCTCATCCACGGGCGAAACCATGAGATGGACATCAATGGGCGCGTCGATGCCGTAATCGCGCAGCGCCTTGCAGACCATGGGCCCGATGGTGAGATTGGGTACATAGTGATTGTCCATGACATCGAAATGGATCATGTCCGCGCCGGCGTCCAGCACGGCGTCCGCCTCCTCGCCCAGCCGGGCGAAATCCGCCGCGAGAATGGAAGGTGCGATGCAGGGATCCTGCTTCATGACAAGCCTCTCAATTGCCGATCCAGTTGTTCCAGACGTTCCGGGGTACCCACATCCAGCCAGGCGCCCGTGTGGCGTTCCCCGGTCACTTCGCCGCGCTCGGCCGCCGCGTGCAGCAAGGGCGCCAGCTTGCGTTCACCGGTGTCCAGACCAGTGAACAGCTCCGGGCGGTAGAGCCCGATACCGGCAAAGGTGAACCGGTGGGGCGCGTTTTCATCGATCCGGCCGTTGTCGTCCAGCCCGAAATCACCGCGCGCATTGTGCTCCGGATTGTCCACCAGCACCAGATGGGCAAGCCCGTCCGGGGTCCGGGGCAGCCGGGCGGGATCATAATCGCTGAAGATATCGCCGTTCACCACGGCAAAGGGTTCGTCGCCCAGCAACGGCAGGGCCTGAACAATGCCGCCGGCCGTCTCCAGCGGTTGTTCCTCGCGCGAGTACTGAATACTGACCCCCAGGGCCGCGCCATCGCCCAGCGCCTGTTCGATCTGTTCGCCCAGCCAGGCCGTGTTGATCACCAGCTCCCGAAAGCCGGCATCGCGCAAACGCTCGATCTGATGTTCGATCAGGGCGCGTCCACCCACCCGCAGCAGCGGCTTGGGGATTTCATCGGTCAAAGGCCGCATACGCCGGCCCCGTCCGGCCGCCAGGATCATCGCCCTCACGGTGCCTCCGGGACAGTCGCGCCCACCTTTTCAAGCAGTTCGCCCAGCGGCGCCAGCTCGGCACGGCGTTCAATCACGGTATGCAGATAGTTCAGAAACCGGGGCGCGTCTTCCAGATACTTCGGCTTGCCATCGCGGTAGCGCAGCCGCGCGAAAATGCCTAGCACCTTGAGATGGCGGTGCGCGCCCATGAGATCACAGTCGCGGTGAAAGCTCTCGAAATCCGGCGGTACCGGCAATCCGCGTTCAAGGGCTTGTGACCAGTACTGTTGCAGCCATTCGGTGACACGCTTTTCCGGCCAGCTAATAAAGGCATCCCTGAACAGACAGATGGGGTCATAACTGATCTGGCCCAGCACCGCATCCTGAAAATCGATCACCCCCGGATCCGGGTCCGTGTCCATGAGATTGCGCGGCATGAAATCGCGATGCACCCAGACCCGGCCCTGGGCCAGCGCCTGTTCCACCAGCAAATCGAAGACCTGGTTCAGCTGCTCCTCCAGCTTTGCATCCGGTTCCACCCGCAGATGCCGCCGCAGATACCAGTCCGGGAAAAGCGCCAGCTCGCGGCGCAACAGAAGCTCGTCGTATTCGGGCAGAACCCCTTCGCGGGTAGCGGACTGCATGCGCAGCAACGATTCCAGCGCGCGCGGGAAACGCTCGTCCGCATTGTCCTCGCTGAGCACCTGCAGCCAGGTGCGCTCGCCCAGATCGGTGAGCAACAGAAAACCACGCCCGGTGTCCCGGGCCAGGATGTCCGGGACATGCACGCCGGCATCGCGCAACAGCTCCGCCACCCGGATGAATACGGCCGTGCCCTCCAGCTCCGGCGGCGCGTCCATGGCGATGACGCTGCGCGCCGGCGTGCGGAAACGGAAATAGCGCCGGAAGCCGGCATCCGTGGCCACGGGCTCGGCATGCACCGGATGCTCCAGTTCTTCGGACGCCCAGGCCTCAAGTGCCTGTACACGCTCGTCCAGCTCCGCCCGGTTCGGCTGCATAGCCCCCCGCAATCCTTTAAACTGCCGCAACTTACGCGTTTTGTACCTGTTATGGACCGGGAATGCCACTGCCCCGTCTTTGCCACAGCCTTGCCCTCCTGGCCCTGACGGTGTGCTTTTCGGCCCGGGCCAATGAGCTGAACTGGGTCTCCACCGACGAGATGCAAAAACTGCCCCCGGCGGAGCGCGTGGAGATTCCCGCCTGGTGCGGGGGAACCTATCACAATCCCGCCTTCTTCCGACCGGTCGAGACCCGGGACACCGTGATTTCCGCCGACGAATCCAGTCTGGAGCCGGAAGGCGAGGCCGACCTGTCGGGCGATGTGCGCATCCGCCAGCCCCTGCGCCGTCTGCGCGCCGACCAGGCCCGCTATGATCAGCAAAGCGGCGACTTCGAGCTGACCGGCGACATCCGCATGGAATCGCCCGGCATGACCTTCAACGCCGAACAGATGAGCGGCCCCCGCGGCAATCGCGAAGCCCGGCTGGAGCAGGCGAATTACGCCATCTTCAGGGCCCATGCGCGCGGCGAGGCCGAAACCATGCGCCAGAATGGCCCGCTCATTCATATCGATCAGGGCGCCTACACCACCTGTGAGCCGGGTAACGACAGCTGGCTGTTCAAGGCCCGCAAACTGGAACTCAACCGTGACAGCGGCTGGGGCGAGGCCCGCGACGTCACGCTCAGTGTGGAGGGCTGGCCGGTGTTCTGGGTCCCCTGGCTCCTCTTCCCCATCGACGACCGGCGCAAGACGGGTTTGCTTTATCCCACCCTGGTCAGCGCGGACGGCGGCGGCGTCGACTACACCCAGCCGCTGTATCTCAATCTTCATCCGCAACTCGACGCCACCATAGCGCCACGCCATATCCACGGGCGGGGCAATGGCCTGGAGAACGAACTGCGTTATCTCACCGGTGCCGGCGAAGGCAGCCTGAGCTACGCCTGGCTGCGCAACGACCGCACCTTCGACGACCGGGACCGGGAGCTGGCGCGCTGGGAACATGACGGTTCGCTGGGCCGCTGGAGTTTCGACGCGGACGTCAATTACGCCTCGGACGATTTCTATTTCAAGGATCTGGACACGGGCCTGGAGGTAAGCTCGCAGACCCGGTTGCCGCGTACCGGCCGCGCGCGCTACCGCGACCGGACCTGGCAGGCGCAGATCCGGGCCCAGTCCTGGCAGATCCTGGATCCCAATCTGGCGTCGCGCAACGAACCCTATCGGCGCATGCCCCAGCTGCAATTGAGCGGTGATCCGGAACTGCTGGGCCCGCTGCAGTTGAACTGGTTCAGTGACGTCACGCGTTTCGATCACACCACCGCTTCCGAGACCAACGGCCGGGAAGCCGGTAGCCGGCTGCATCTGGAACCGGCGCTCAGCCTGCCGCTGGATCAGCCCTGGGGCTATATCGAACCCCGGGCGCGTTTCTATCACACGCAGTATCGCCTCAACGCCACCCCGACGCCGCCGGAGCAACGTCCGGAACGCAATCTGGCCGGGGCCAGCCTGGACAGCGGACTTTTTCTGGAACGTCCCCTGTTCGACGGCGACTGGCGCCAGACGCTGGAGCCGCGCCTGTTTCTCAACAAGGTGGAATACGAGGACCAGAGCAATCTGCCGCGCTTCGACCCGGGGCGGCTCACCTTCTCCTGGAACAACCTCTTCCGCGAAAACCGCTTCAGCGGCCATGACCGTATCGGCGACGAGGAAAAACTGGCCCTGGGCGTAACCTCGCGCTTTATCGACAACGAAACCGGCGCCGAACACCTGCGCCTGCGCGCGGGCCAGGGCTTTTTCCGCGAGGACCGCCGCGTCACCCTGAGCGGCACACCCGATCGCAGCGAGCAGACGCCGCTGGTCGCCGACGCCCAGTGGCGGCTGAATGACCGCTGGTATGCGCGGTCCGAAATCCAGTGGGATACGGACCTCAACGAACATGTGCGCAGCGCTGCTTCCATGGGCTATCACGGCGGCCCCCGGCGCCATCTCCATGCCGGTTATCTGGAACGCGAACAGCCTTCGAGCACGAATCCTGCCCTGCAACAGGGGGAACTGGCCGGGCTCTGGCCGGTCCATGATCACTGGAGCCTGATTGGACGCTGGCTGTACGATCTGGACAACCATCGGTCCCTGGAAACCATGGCGGGCGTGGAATACCGCGACTGCTGCTGGAACATCCGGCTGGTCAATCACCGGGAACTGACCGACGGCAATGGTGACACACAACTGGAAGCGGACCGGACCTTCATGCTGCAGATCCAGCTGGTGGGGCTGGGCGATTTCGGCGGCCGCATCGACCGCTTGCTGGAACGCAGCCTGCCCCGCTATGAGGCGCGCTGACCCGAACGTACAATGGCGCGGCCGGACAACCGGCGGGCACCGACAACCCGGAGATGCAATGATCAAATGGCTGGCAACACTGGCCCTGCTGGGGCTGGCCCTGACCACCCGGGCCGAGGTGGAAATGCTCGACCGGATCGTCGCCGTCGTCAATGACGGCGTCATCATGGAGAGCGAACTCAATCAGCGCATTGAACAGATCCGTGCGCGCATGCGCGACCGGGGCCAGTCCGCGCCGCCGGACGAGGTGCTGCGGCAACAGGTACTCGACCGCATGGTGGAGCAGACCCTGCAGCTGCAGCTGGCGCGGCGCGGCAATATCAAGGTGGACGACAACGCCCTGAATCAGGCGCTGGCGTCCATCGCCCGGCGCAATGACATGACTCTGGAGCAGTTCGCCCGGGACATGCGCGAATCCGGCCAGGACTGGGCCGCCTTCCGCGAGCAGATCCGCCGGGAAATGATCATCAGCCGCCTCCAGCAGGCCCAGGTGGGCCGGCGCGTGCGTATTACCGAGCGGGAACTGGACCAGTTCCTGGCGTCGGAACAAAGCGACGACCTGTTCAAGCAGGAATACCATCTGGGCCATATCCTGCTGCGTGTCTCCTCGGAAGCCTCGTCGGAAGAAGTGGAGCAGACCCGCGAGCGCGCCCGCGAGCTGGTCGAGCAACTGCGCAACGGTGCCGACTTCAGCGAGACGGCAGCGGCCCAGTCCGAGGGGCAGTTCGCGCTGGAGGGCGGCGACCTGGGCTGGCGCCCGGCGGCGGAATTGCCCTCGCTGTTCGCGGACAACGCCGCGGACATGGACACCGGGGCAATCAGCGAGCCCCTGCGCTCCGGCGCCGGTTTTCACATCCTCAAGCTCAAGGATCAGCGCGGCGGCGGTGAGCAGGTCGTGGAACAGCACAAGGTGCGCCATATTCTGGTGACCTCGGACACGCTGCGCACGCCGGAACAGGCCCAACAGCGTGCGCGCAAGCTGCGCCAGCGGGTCATGGGGGGCGAGGATTTCGCGGAGCTGGCCGAGCAGTATTCGGACGACCCGGGCAGCGCCCGCGACGGCGGTCTGCTGGGCTGGGTTTCACCCGGCGAGATGGTGCCCACCTTTGAAGAGGTCATGAAACAAACGCCGGAAGGCGAACTCTCGCCGGTGTTCGAAACCCGTTTCGGCTGGCACTTCATGAAGGTGGAAGACAACCGCACCGCCGACCGCAGCGGCGACTACCGGCGCACCCGGGCCCAACGCGCGCTCCAGGAGCGCCGGTTCCAGGAAGAGTTGCGGCGCTGGCTCCAGGAAAAACGCGGCGAGGCCTATATTGATATTCGCATCTGACCCCGGAACCCGGCACCGGAGACGCCCATGGTGAAACCTCTGGCCGTCACCACGGGCGACCCCGCCGGCATCGGTCCCGACCTGGTGCTGGCGCTGCCCGAGGCCCTGCCGGATGCGCCCCTGGTGGTACTGGGCGATCGCAATGTGCTGGATCGGCGCGCACGATTGCTGGGCCTCGATATAGCCATGGCGGACTGGATGCCCGGCGAGCCCCCCGCCACGGATGCGCTGTCCGTCTGGCACTGTTCCGCGGGCGGCCCGGTGCATCCCGGACGGCCCGATCCGGGCACGGCCACCGCCACGCTCACCCTGCTGGAACGCGCCGCCGACGGCTGCCTGAACGGGGATTTCGCCGGCATGGTCACCGCGCCCCTGGCCAAGTCCGTGATCCGCGAGGGCGCGGACGCGGACTTTACCGGCCATACCGAGTTTCTCGCCCGGCGCGCGGGCGTGGACCGGGTCGTCATGATGCTCACCGCCGACGATCTGCGCGTGGCCCTGGCCACCACCCATCTGCCCCTGCGCGAGGTACCCGATGCCATTACCGCCGATAGCCTGGCGCGGACCCTGCATATCCTGGATGCGGATCTGCGCGGCAAGTTCGGCTGTACGCAGCCGCGCATTCTGGTGCTCGGACTCAATCCCCACGCGGGCGAGTCCGGTCATCTCGGCCGCGAGGAAATCGAACTCATTGAACCCGAGCTGGAACGGCTGCGCGGCGAAGGTCTGAACCTGACCGGCCCGGTGCCGGCGGACACGGCCTTTACGCCGGAGAGCCTGGCCGGCCACGACGCCGTGCTCGCGCTCTATCACGATCAGGGCCTGCCCGTGCTCAAGTACGCCGGCTTCGGCGAGGCGGTCAATGTCACCCTGGGCCTGCCCTTTGTGCGCACCTCGGTGGACCATGGCACGGCCTGGGATCTGGCCGGCACCGGCCGCGCGCGCAGCTCCAGCCTGGTGGCCGCTACGCGCCTGGCGCTGCAATTGAGCGAAGACCCGGCCCCGTGAGCCAGCACCGTCCGCGCAAACGCTTCGGTCAGCATTTTCTCCACGAACGCGGCGTGATCGAGCGCATTGTGCACACCCTCGCGCCACAGCCGGGCGAACGGATCGTGGAAATCGGTCCCGGCCGGGGCGCGCTGACCGAGGCCCTGCTCGAGCGCGTGGAGCATCTGGACGCGGTGGAACTGGACCGGGATCTGATCGCCGAGCTGTCCGCGCGCTGGCCGGCCGAGCGGCTGACCCTGCATCCCTACGACGCCCTGGAAATGGATTTCGCCGGGCTGGCCGGCCCGGGCGAGCGGCTGCGTCTGACGGGCAATCTGCCCTACAACATTTCCACGCCCCTGATCTTTCATCTGCTCGAGACGCCCCACGCGATCACGGACATGCACTTCATGCTCCAGCGCGAGGTGGTGGAGCGGTTGACCGCCGAGCCGGGGACGCGGGCCTGGAGCCGCCTGTCCGTGATGGTGCAGTACCACTGCCGCGCCGATTTTCTCTTTGGCGTGCCACCCGGCGCGTTCACGCCGCCGCCGCAGGTGCACTCGGCCGTGGTTCGGCTCGTCCCCCGCGAGCCCGAACCGGCCGCGCAGGATTATTCACGCTTCGTCGATCTGGTTCGACAAGCCTTTTCCCAGCGACGCAAAGCGGTGCGAAATAGTTTAAAATCCCGGCTTTCCACGGAGCAGATGACCGGCGCCGGCGTGGACCCGGGGCTGCGTCCCGACCAGCTGACGGTCGCCGACTACGTGGCCCTGGCCAATACCACCATCTGATGCCGAAGCATTCCTGAAGAGCCTTTATGAATCCTGAGCAAGACGATCAGCGTTACCGGATCAACGTTTCGGTAGCAACCGAATTCCTCCCCTCGCAAAGCGACGAGGAAAACAACCGCTGGGCCTTCGCCTATCACGTGACCATTCGCAACGACGGATCCCAGCCGGCGAAGCTGCTGACCCGGCACTGGGTGATCACCGACAGCGAGGAACGCACCCAGGAAGTCCACGGCGAAGGCGTGGTGGGCGAACAGCCCCATCTGGAACCGGGTCAGGAATACCAGTACACCAGCGGCGCCGTACTGGAAACCCGGGTGGGCACCATGCACGGCAGCTACCAGATGCTGGCCGAGGACGGCACCTGTTTCGACGCCGAGATTCCGCCCTTCCGGCTGGCCCCGCCCTACACCGTTCACTAGCATGAGCACCTACGCGATCGGCGATCTGCAGGGTTGCCGCGCGCCCTTCGAGGCGCTGCTGGAGAAAATCGACTTCCGGCCCGGCCGGGACCGGCTGCTGCTCGCCGGGGATCTGGTCAATCGGGGGTCGGATTCGCTGGGCGTGCTGCGGCTGGTGTACCGCCACCGCGAACACCTGGACACGGTACTGGGCAACCATGACCTGCACCTGCTGGCCGTGGCCCATGAAGTCACGGCCCCCAGAAACAAGGACACCCTCGAGCCCATTCTGGAAGCCGACGACGGCCCGGAGCTGCTCGCCTGGCTGCGCCGCCGGCCCCTGCTCGTGGACGTTCCCGAATTCAACGCCGTGCTCACCCATGCCGGACTGCCGCCCACGTGGACTCTGGATCAGGCCCGGCAATTGGCCCGGGAGGCGGAGTCGGTCATCACCGGCGACGACGCCTTCTTCGAACAGATGTACGGCAACGAACCCTCGCTCTGGGACGACAAACTCACCGGTTATGAGCGTATCCGGCTGATCGTCAATGGCTTTACCCGCATGCGTTTCGTCGACCGCGACGGGCGGCTGGATCTGGAGGCCAAGGGCACGCTCGACGACACCCCGGAGGGCCTCATGCCCTGGTTCGAGCACCCGGAGCGCCGCGCCGCCGACACACGCATCATCTTCGGCCACTGGGCGGCGCTGGAAGGCCAGGCGCCGGTTGCCCGGGTAGAGGCGCTGGATACCGGCTGTGTCTGGGGTGGCTGCCTGACGGCGCTGCGGCTGGAGGATCACGCCAGCTTCAGCGTGAACTGCGCCTGAAACTCCTTTTTCGCAATTGATAAACATTCTCATCAATGACTATACTGTGGCCCCTTTCAACGATCACGGGAGTGGATCATGCGCTGGACGCTGCTGACCCTGCTGAGCCTCAGTCTGCTGGCCGGCTGTGACGAACCGGCCTCCGAAACCGAGAACAGCGAAGCCACCGACAAGCAAGTCAACGTCTATTCCGCGCGCAAGGAGGCGTTGATTCAGCCGTTGCTGAAGAAGTTCACGGAAAAGACGGGCACCGAGGTGAACCTGATCACCGGCGGCGCCGACGCGCTCATCGAGCGCATGGAGTCCGAGGGCGAACACAGCCCGGCGGATCTGCTGCTCACCGTGGACGCGGGCCGGCTCTATCGCGCGCGCCAGGCGGGCGTGCTGCAACAGGCGAGCTCCGAGACCCTGCGCAATGCCGTGCCGGAACAATACCGTCATCCCGAGGGCTTCTGGCATGGCCTGTCCGTGCGCTCGCGCGTGCTGGTGGTGGCCCCGGACCGGGTGCCCGAAGACTCGCCCAGCCGCTACGAAGACCTGGCCGATGACCGCTGGGAAGATCGCATCTGCATTCGCTCCTCGAACAACATCTACAACCAGTCGCTGGTGGCCAGCCTGATCGCGCACAACGGCGAGAAGGCCACCGAGGAATGGGCTCGCGGCCTGGTAGAGAACATGGCGCGTTCGCCCCAGGGCGGCGACCGGGATCAGATCCTGGCCGTGGCCAACGGTGTCTGCGATATCGCCGTAGTGAACACCTACTATCTCGCCATGATGCACAACAGTGACGACCAGGCGCAGCGCGAGGCGGCCGAGCAGGTGGCGCTGCGCTGGCCCAACCAGAACAACCGCGGCGCCCATGTGAATATCAGCGGCGCCGGGGTGGCCCGGCACGCGCCGCATCCGGATCAGGCGCGCGCACTGCTGGAGTTCCTCGTCAACGACGACTCCCAGCAATGGTATGCCGAGGTGAACAACGAATACCCGGTGAAAGAGGATGTCGCCATCAGCAAAACCCTGCGCGAATGGGGTGATTTCAAGGCGGATGATCTGCCACTGGTGCGCCTGGGCGAGAACAACGACAAGGCCGTGCGGCTGATGGACCGGGCCGGGTGGCAGTAACGGCGGCACCGGCCTGGCGCAGCGCCGGCCTGACCGCGCTGGCGCTGGCCTTTGCCCTGCCGCTGCTGGTGGTGCTGGGCAGCTGGCTGGCCGGGCCCTCGGGCAACTGGCCCCATCTGTTCAGCACCGTTCTGGGCGATTATGCCCTGAATTCGCTGGTGCTGTGCCTGCTGACCGGCACCGGCACCCTGGTGCTGGGCACAGGCTGCGCCTGGCTGGTGGCCGTCTACCGGTTTCCCGGCCGGCGGATCCTGGAATGGGCCCTGCTGCTGCCGCTGGCCTGCCCCGCCTATCTGATTGCCTATACCTGGACCGGGCTGCTGGCGCTCGAGAGTCCGCTGCAGCAGTGGGCACCCTTTCCGCTGCCGGATATCCGCAACCGGGAAGGTGCCGCCGTCATGCTGATCCTGGTGCTCTATCCCTATGTCTATCTGCTCGCCCGTCAGGCCTTTCTGACCCAGTCGGGCACGGCCCTGGATGTGGCCCGTACCCTGGGGGCCGGACCCGTGGAGCGTTTCACACGCGTGGCGCTGCCGCTGGCCCGGCCGGCCATTGTTGCCGGCGTGGCCCTGGTGCTCATGGAAACCCTGGCGGACTACGGCACGGTGAAATACTTCGGCGTGCCCACCCTGAGCACGGGCATCTACCGCACCTGGTTCGGCCTGGGCGATCACCTCGCCGCCGCCCAGCTCGCCAGTGGTCTGCTGTTCACCATGTTCGTGCTGCTCTGGCTGGAGCGCCGGGCCCGGCGTCACCGGCGCACGGACACGGACCAGAAACCGCCCGCCGAGCGCCAGCCCCTGACCGGCCTCGCCGCCCCGGCGGCCACGGTGGGGCTGACCCTGCCGATTCTGCTGGGCTTTGTCCTGCCCGCACTGCAGCTCATCGCCTGGGCGACGGACGACGCCGGTCATCTGCTGTCCGCGGAATTTCTCGGGCTGATCTACAACACCCTGCTGATCGCC
>CAZHGU010000022.1:0-10881 GCA_964532105.1 uncultured Alcanivorax sp.
GCGCACATGATGTTCAACGGCGCGGGATAGTTCGCGCCCTTGATCTGCTTGCGCAGATTCGCCGGGAAAGCCGGCAGGTTCATGGCCTTCTTGGGGTTCTTGGGATCGCCGCCGGGCATCTTGTAGCCCTTCTGATCCCAGGGCTGCTGCGCCTGCGGGTTGGCCTTGATCCACTCGCGCGCCTTCGCGAGCATCTCGTCGCCCGAATCCACCAGCTCGTCGATCAGGCCGGTCTTCTGCGCCTTGTCGGCTTTCATGCGCGGGCCCTGCATGAGCACATTCATGAGCCCGTCCTGAATGCCCAGCATGCGGGTCACGCGGGTGACACCGCCGCCACCGGGCAGCAGGCCGAGGCTCACCTCGGGCAGACCGAACTGCGCCTTGGGGTCATTGATGGCGATGCGGTGATGACACGCCAGGGCAATTTCCAGACCGCCGCCCAGGGCCGTGCCATTTATAGCCGCCACCACGGGCTTGCCCAGGGTTTCCAGCACGCGCAGCTGACGCTTGATCTCTTCCACACCCTCGCGGATGCGCGGTGCGTCCTCCGGCGTGGCCTTGAGCAGATCATTGAGATCGCCGCCGGCAAAGAAGGTGCTCTTGGCGGAGGTGATGATCACGCCCGCAATGTCGTCGATTTCCTTTTCCAGCCGCGCGACGGTGTCGGCCATGGAACGGGCATAGAGCTCGTTCATGGTGTTCGCGGACTGGTTGGGGTCGTCCAGGGTCAGGGTGACGATGTTGTCCGCGTCCTTGTCCCACTGAATCGCTGTCTGTTCACTCATAATCGTTACTCCGAATCCGGTCCGCTTAGACGCGTTCAACCACGGTGGCAATACCCTGACCACCGCCTACACAAAGGGTGCACAGGCCGTACTTCTGATCCCGGCGCTCGAGTTCATCCAGCACCGTGCCCAGAATCATGGCCCCGGTAGCGCCCAGCGGGTGGCCCATGGCAATGGCGCCGCCATTCACATTGACCTTCTCGTGGGGCAGATCCATGTCGCGCATGAAACGCAGGACCACGGACGCAAAGGCTTCGTTGATTTCCACCAGATCGATCTGATCGATGGTCATGCCCGCCTTGGCCAGCGCCTTTTTCGACGCGGGGGCCGGCGCGGTGAGCATGATGGTGGGATCGGCGCCGCTGACCGCGGTGGCCAGAATGCGCCCGCGCGGCTCCATGTTCATGTCCTTGCCCACCTGCTCATTACCGATCGCCACCATGGCGGCGCCGTCGACAATGCCGGACGAGTTGCCGGCGGTGTGCACATGGTCGATGGATTCGATCCAGTGGTACTTCTGCAGGGCCACCTCATCGAAACCGCCCATCTCGCCCATCATGGCGAACGCCGGCTGCAGGCCGCTGAGCGACTCCGCGGTGGTACCGGGCCGAACGTGTTCATCCTGGCTGAGAATTACCTCGCCGTTCATGTCCCGTACCGGAACCACGGAGCGATCGAACTTGCCCTCTTTCCAGGCCTGCTCCGCCCGGTTTTGGGACGTGGCGGCAAAGCTGTCCACGTCATCGCGGCTAAAGCCTTCCATCGTGGCAATCAGATCGGCACCGATACCCTGGGGCACAAAGCCGGTGTTGTAGTTGGTTTCCGGGTCCATGGCCAGCGGACCACCGTCCGAGCCCATGGGAATGCGACTCATGTGTTCCAGCCCGCCGCAGAAGATCAAATCATCCCAGCCAGAGGCCACTTTCTGGGCGGCCGTGTTGACCCCTTCCAGACCCGAGGCACAGAAGCGGTTGAGCTGATAGCCCGCGACCGTGTCCGGCAGTTCCGCCAGCATGGCGGCGGTCTTGGCAATGCAGGCACCCTGATCGCCGATGGGCGTAACACAGCCCATGATGAGGTCATCGATCCGGTTGGGATCCATGTCCGGGAAGCGGCGCTGGAGCTCGTGAATCAGACGCACAGCCAGGGTGATGGGTTTCACTTCATAGAGTGACCCCTCGTTCTTGCCCTTGCCCCGGGGCGTGCGAATTGCGTCGTAAATAAAGGCTTCGGTCATAAGAGACTTTCCTCTCGCCATGGGTACTGGAGGACACCGCAAGCTTTAACCGGCTGTCCTCAAGGTTCGAATGCGCGGTGAGCGGGCAGTGAAAAAGGCGCCGGCCCGGTAAGCCGGGCTTCGGGCCCGGCAACCATCGCCGTCGCCGGTCCGCGAACCGGGCTGAAAGGGCCACGGGAAGCGCCCTTTCAACCGCGAGGCAGGATGCCTGAGCGCAACACGGCTGTACAATGACGAGACAGCTCAAAACCATTGAGCGGAACGGACAGGCGCTAGCAGGCTGTTGAAAAACCCGTTGCGTACTCAGGCTTTCAGGCTGGTCCGCAATCAAGGCGCCCGTTTGCAGGCGGGGCCCGCCGCGTCGAAAAAGGGCAACGACGAGTGCGGGCCAGCATGAAAGCCCCGCGGGACGCTGCCTGACCCGCCCATCTGCTGCACGTTTCAGGCCACCCTGCGTGCGCAAGGGGTTTATCAACAGCCTGCTGGCGACATTGACCCGTCCCCCGCCCGGCACTAGGGTTGGCGCAAATTCCACGGGAGGCTTGTCCATGAGACATTCCATCGACGTCGCCGGCTCCCTGCTGGCCACGTTCAATGAGCAGGGGCGCGGTATCCGCATCGGGTCCGCGGGCCGTCAGCCGGCGGAACTGCTGGAACTCTACGACATGGAGGGCTGCCCCTTCTGCCGGGTGGTGCGCGAGGCACTGACGGATCTGGACCTGGACGCCATGATCTATCCCTGCCCCAAGGCCGGTGATCGGTACCGCCCGCTGGTGGAAAAACTGGGCGGCAAGCAGCAGTTTCCCTATCTGATGGATCCGAATACAGACACCGCCCTGTACGAGTCCGGTGATATCGTCGAATACCTGTACGCTACCTACGGCAGCCGCAAGGCACCACCGGCCTGGCTGATCAAGTCGTTATATACGCTCAGCTCCGCGGGCACTTCGGCGTTGCGGCTGGGCCAGGGCACCCGGGCGCTGGAAAATCATCCGGCGGAGCAGCCGCTGGAGCTGTACAGCTTTGAAGGCAGCCCCTATGCCCGGATCGTGCGTGAGCTCATGACGGAGCTGGAAATCCCCTGTGTGCTGCGCCAGAGCGGGCGGGATCAGGCCCTGGACTGGGTGCTGCCGCCCATCCGTCAGCGCCTCTTTCCGGATTACGAACCCACCCAGCGCAATCGCCGGGCTCTGCTCCAGCGTACCGGGGATGTGGCCATTCCCTATCTGATCGACCCCAATACCGGCACCGAGCTCTATGACTCGGAACGCATTACCGATTATCTGCTGAATACCTACGCGGACACGGATTGAGGCAGGTTGCCCCGAGGGTGACGTCCGGGGAGGGCATTGCTATATTCAAATAGTTTCACTGGCAAATATGACCACGACTGCTCGCCCGCGACCGGGGATCCGGCATGACCGACCACAAGCCGTCATCCATCGACACCCTCATTGATCAGGCCTACGAAGCCGCACTGGTGCCGGAATGCTGGCATGATTTCGTCGCGGGGCTGGCCCGTGCGCTGAACGGCAAGTCGGCCCTGCTGCGTGTACTGGATCTGGACGGCGCCCGTCAGGTGCTCTCCAGCTATCACTACAATCTGGATGAAAATCTGCAGCAAAGCTACATCGATGGTTTCGTTGCCCAGGACCCCCACCTGGAGGCGCTACGCGAATTACCCTCCGGTTGCATGGTTCGCAACGACAACCTGATTGATCTGCACAAATACCAGCACACGGCCTTCTACCAGCACTATATGCGTCCGCTGGACAACCACTTCATCATTGGCGGCTTCGTCGAACGCCGCGACCGGGACCTGCACACCATCCTCGGCGTACACCGGCATAGTGGCGGCGAACATTTCAGCGACATGGAGCTTGACCTTGTCCAGACACTGGCTCCGCATGTAAAACGCGCCGTGCGGATGGGACGAAGTCTGGGTCTGGCGCACCTGCGAGCGTCATCGGCGGAACAGGCCCTGGAAGCGCTCAATATCGCCAGTTTTCTGCTGGCCGACAACGGCCGTGTACTCCACGTGAATGCCGCCGGCCAACGCCTGTTGCAGGCTGAAAACGTGCTGCGTGAGCAAGCGGGAAAACTGATCCCGGTCTGCCGCCATGACCAATCCGGCTTTGCCGGACTGATCGAGCAGATCGGCAGCGGTGCCTCTTCATGCCGCTCCGCCGCCCTGCGTTTACGAGCCAGGCCGGGCGATAACACTCACCTCATAGCGACCCTGATGCCCGCGCCCATGACACTACCCACTTATCCGGGATCCCGACCGAGTGTCGCCGTTTATGTTGCCGACCTGGATGATCTGGGCCTGCTCCGTCCCGAAACGCTGACGCAGCTGTACGGGCTCACCGCGGCGGAAGCGCGCCTGGCCGTGGGTCTGGCGCGGGGCGCTGAGTTGAGCGAATTGAGCTCGACCTGGCGGGTCTCGCGCGAAACCCTGCGCTCCCAGCTCAAGGCCGTTTTCGCCAAAACCGGCGTCAGACGCCAGAGTGAACTGGTGCGGCTGCTGGCGGGCGCGCCCTGGAAGCTCACGCATCCGCCGGGCGAGCCCACCGGGACAATTGACCCTATTGAGCAGAAACCAGCAGATTGGGATTGAAGGACGCATCCCGGAAACGATCCCGATAGGTGCGCGCGAACTCGCGCACCTGCGGGTCATCATGCTCCCGGCCCTGATGCTTCAACCAGGCGGACAACGACAGGGTGCCGGCTTGCGTGTCAATGCGCGTATCCGGGGACACGCCCAGATCGATCACCACATATTCCAGGTTTTCCGCCTGACGTTCATCCACCAGGGTCCGCAGCAGGCTCCGGCCATTGCAGTCCAGCTCCAGAAGCTCGGGCGCGTCCGCGAACTCCAGCCGTTGCTCCTGCAACAAGGTGTTCACGGTTTCCGGCAGGCCGCTGTCCAGCAGCGCCGCCTGGCACAACTGCCGATCGGTGGTCTTGTCCACCAGCTCGGCCGTGGCTGCCAACGGCAGCAATAAAACAACAACGAGAATCCAGCGCATGGTGTTTGCCTCCCTCTTGATCAGCGCGGGCGCAATTTTAGGAAAAAACCATGTCAGTGTTATGTCGAGAACGACACAATCCTCAGAATAAATGATGAATGGTAGGTCATGCCGGACCTCAAAGCTGACCCCGGTCGGCATGATCGCTACACTGTCCGGATTCAAGCAGCAACAGAGGCAGGACCATGCGATCAGTCCATGCCGTCTGGGGCGTCGTTGCGCTCCTGCTGGCCGCCTGTCAGTCCGGCGATGCCCCGGAATACACCGGCTGGATCGGCCACAAACCGGACGCGCCCGAGGTCTCGCTGGACGACTATGAAGCGCCGGAGAAACTGGGCGCATTCCGGCTCCAGGGCGAGATGGATTTTCCGGATCGCGAGATGCGCATGTTCCGCTACCAGAATCAGGACAACGCCGACGACAGGATCGATGTGGCGCTCTATCCGCTGCCGGCGGGGTGGTCGGATATGTCCGTCGAGCGCGCGGTCGCCGGCCATTACGGCACGGTCAAGCAGGACATGGCGGAGCGTCTGGTCGAGCGCAATGGCTCCACCGTGGAGGCGGTATCGGAGGAAATGCGTTCGGTGGACGGGGTGAAGGCACCGGTAGCCGAAGGGGTTTTCCATGAAATCGCCGAGAACTGGACACGCACCCTGGTCCTGCAGCTGGGCATGCGGGACCCGGTATTCGTGCGCGTGACGGCGGACTATCCGGACGAGGCGGGCGAGGACCGGATCGAGCGGATCCGGGCCGCCGCCCAGGCCTTCCTGGTCCAGGATGCGCAATTCTCCCCGGACGGGGACGAATAAAAGCGCCCATGCCGGAAGCGGATTTCCAGGCCCTGACCCCGGCCCGTCTGTGCTGGGACGGCGATACGCCGCGGGCGCCGGACTATGGCGACACCTATTTCGCCCACGGCCGGGGCATGGCCGAATCCCGCGCCGTCTTTCTCGGCGGCAACGAGCTGGAGGCCCGGTTCGCTCTTGTGTCTCCGCGGGAAGATTTCACCGTGGGCGAGACCGGCTTCGGTACGGGGCTGAACTTTCTGTGCACGGCCGAACTCTTTCTGGAACAAGCGCCTGCGGATACACGCCTGCACTACCTGAGTACGGAACTTCATCCGCTCCAGCCGGCCGATCTGGAACGGGCACTGCGTCACGCCCCCGACGCCGACAGTCTCGCGGGAGAACTGCGCAGCCATTATCCGCCCCCCACCCCCGGATTCCACCGGCTCACCCTGGCCGGCGGCCGGATCGTGCTGACCCTGCTCTTCGGCGAAGCCACCGCCCTGCTGCACCAGTTGGACGCCGAGGTGGACGCCTGGTTTCTGGACGGCTTCGCGCCGGCGCACAATCCCCGGTTGTGGCGGCCGGAACTCTTCAGTGAGCTGGCGCGGCTGAGCCGGCCCGGCACTACCCTGGCCACCTATACCGCGGCCGGCGCCGTGCGCCGGGGTCTGGAAGAGGCGGGTTTCCGCATGGAGAAAGTGCCCGGGTTCGCGGGCAAGCGGCATCGGCTGAATGGCGTTATGCCGGGAGAAAACCGGGCCGGCGCGCGCAGCACCGTCAATAACGTCACTATTGTCGGCGCCGGCCTGGCCGGGGCCACCACGGCCCGGACCCTGGCCGAGCGCGGTTACAGCGTGCGAGTGCTGGACGCGGAGGGCGTGGCGGCGGGTGCCTCGGGCAACCGGGCAGGCGTGCTCTATACCACCCCCAGTGCCCATCCCACGCCCCAGAACCGTTTCTATCAGGGCAGTTTTCTCCAGGCACTGCACTGGCTGCGCCGCTACGGCTTTCCCCGGACCGGCAGCGAAGGCGCCCTGGCGGGGGTCGTTCAGCAGCCGGCGGACGCACGCAGTATCCGCAAGATGCGCAAGGCCCGGGACAGCGGCCTCTGGCCGCCGGAGCTGGCCGTTTTTTCCGAAGTGGATGGCGAGCCGCGGCTGGAACTGCCGGAAGGCGGCCATATCGCTCCGGCCGCCTGGTGTACCTTGCTGCTGGAGCATCCCGGTATTGCCGTGCAGCAGGCCCGGGTACAGGCCCTCAGCCCGGTTCCGGAAGGCTGGCAACTGGACACGGACAAGGGGCAGCTCCAGGCCGATACAGTGGTGCTGGCCAATGCTGGCGGGGCCCGGAAGCTGGCCGGGCTGGACTTTCTGCCCCTGCACCCCATCCGGGGCCAGGTCAGCCATGTACGCGCCACCGCCGAATCCGCCCGCTGGCGCCGGGCCTGTTGCCATCGCGGCTATCTCACCCCCGCGCTGGACGGTGTCCATTGCGTGGGGGCCACTTTCGACCCCCGTGACGACGACCCGGCTCCCCGGGACGCCGACGACCGCGCCAATCTGGACACCCTGCGCCGCTACCGCCCGCACGACTGGCAGGCGCTGGGCGGCGAAACCATGGAGGTGGTGGGCCGGCGCGTGGGCTTTCGCTGGCAGAGCCCGGACTTTCTGCCCCTGGTGGGCCCGGCCGTCCGGGCCGACGGCACCGCCCTGGCCGGACTCTATCTCAATATCGCCCACGGCTCGCGCGGCATCACGGGCACGCCCCTGTGCGCGGAAGCGCTGGCCGCGCAAATCAACGGCGAACCCGCACCCGTGGACCGGGAACTGCTTGAAGCCCTGCTGCCAAAACGCTTTACTGGAACCTCCACCCGGAAAGGAGCCGTTTCATGACGCTGCCCGTGACAGCACTCTACACCGCCCTCTTTCTGATCCTGATGGTGGGGCTGTCCATCCAGGTGGTGCGCACGCGCATGCGCGAAGGCGTTTCACTGGGCGACGGGGACAGCAAGCCCCTGCGTCAGGCGATCCGTGTGCACGGCAATGCCGCCGAGCATATTCCCTTTGTGCTGATCGGTCTGGGTGCGCTGGAATCCCTGTCCGCCTCCACCACGGCCCTGCTACTCTACGGCGCCGTCTTTTTCCTGGCCCGGCTGGCCCATGTGGCCGGGCTGAGCCGGCGCCGCACCGTCAATCCCCTGCGTCAGGGTGGCGTGCTGGTGTCCTGGCTGATCATGCTGGTGCTGGCGGTTCACTTGCTGATGCTGGCCATCCCGCAGATCTGAGGAGCCCTGTCCATGCCCGGTATCCGGACCCGTTTGACCCGACTGGCCCTGCGCGCGCTGATCAAGCGCGAATGCCCCGAGCGCGACCCCACGATACGCCATCTGCGGCGTGCCCTGGCCGCCCCGCCGCTGCTCAAGCGGCTGCCCGTGGGCGCGCACCGCGAACCCGTGGAACTGGACGAAGGCTTGTGGGCCACCCGCGTTCACACGAATGATGCCCGGTACACGGTGCTGTATTTCCACGGCGGCGCCTTTGTGGCCGGCGAAACGGCCACCTATAACGCCATGGCCGGATACATGGCCCGTAAGCTGCCCGGCGAGGTCTATCTGCTGGATTACCGGCTGGCGCCGGAACACCCCTATCCGGCGGCGGTGGACGATTGCATGAGCGCCTATCGCGCCCTGCTGGATCAGGGCGTGAACCCGGAGCATCTGATTCTCGCGGGCGATTCCGCCGGCGGCAATCTGACCCTGGCCACTTTGCTGCGCGCCCGGGACGAGGGCCTGCCCCTGCCCCGCTGCGCGGTGACCTTTTCGCCCACCACGGATGCCACCTGCCGGCTACCCAGTATCGACGGCAATGACCGCCGCGATGTCATGCTCACCGCCAGCATGATCCGCCAGGCGGCGGCCATCTATCTCAACGGTACGGATCCCTATACGCCCCGGGCTTCGCCCCTGCACGGCGATTACCAGGGCCTGCCGCCGCTGCTGTTCACCACCAGCGAGAGCGAATGCCTGCGGGATGACTGCTACGCGGCGGTGAACAAGGCCCGGGAGGCGGGCGTGACCGCGCGGCTGATCACGCGCAAGGACATGCCTCATGTCTGGCCCATCTTCTATCCGCTCATGCCGGAAGCGAAGAAGGATCTGAAACAGGCCGTGGCCTTCATGCGGGCACCGGGCTGATCAGCGCGCGTCGGCGGGCAGCTCCTCGCGCCGGAGAATATTGACGGTTTCGCTGTGGTCATCGAACCAGACCACCGCCTCGCCACGCTCGAGATGCCGGCGCACCTGGGCCACGCGAGTCTCCAGCGGCGTCTCCTGTTCAGCGCCGTACTCCGTGCCCTCGCGGGTGACATAGTCCTCGATCAGATTCCGCAGGGTCGCCTCTTCCAGCTCGGTCCAGGGCACAATCATCCCGCCTCCTACGAAACCGCACCTTCACGGGCCCATTCGCAGCGCACCCGCAGGGGCTGATCACTGGGTTCGTGGCACAGATCGGCGCATTCCCAGACAAAGGTGTGCACGCCGGCGAGTTCGGTTTCCAGATGCACCACCGCATTCACCCAGTACATGTCCTTGAGCAGGGATTCGAACTTGCCCACCCAGTGCTCCCATTCGTATTCCACGGCCCGGTAGGACATGCCGAAATGGATCACCTGGGTCTGGTAGGTGCCGCCCATGAGATCGGAGCCGGGCACGGCAAACATTTCCCGGCAAAGAAAGGGCCAGGCATCCGCCTGGGGCAACTGGTTCAGGGTGCGGCGATTGTGCTCGCAACTGCGCTTGCGCTCGGCCAGGGTGCCGAAGGGCAAGTGCTTGATACAGCCATACACGATGGATTCGGTGTCCACTTCTACCTCTCGGGCTCGGGGCATGGCCCCATTGCAATCGATTCTTCCCGCGCGCGCAAACCCCGCACGGCGATTTCGTTCAGCCTGTGACCGGTTTCATAGGTCGCAGTTGCGAATCTGGCGCTCGTACTTGTTCGCTCGCCGCGCCATGCGCTGCGCCGCCTTGCGGACACCGGGCCTGTTCTTCCAGGCCTGACGCTCGTAACCAGTCGTACCCAGATAATAGGCCAGATAGAGACTGTAGGCATCATCCAGGGGAATGCCGATGCGGCGATGGGAGCGATGGTGATACCAGCCCACGAAATGCACGGCATCGCCGAAATCATTGCGGTCCGCCCCGGGGCGTCCCGTGGCCTGCTGATATTCTTGCCAGGTGGAGGACAGCGCCTGGGCATAGCCATAGGCGTCCGAGGGCCGGGTCCAGGGGATAAAGCCCAGCAGTTTGGTACGCGGCGGTCTCACCCGGGCACGGTAGCCGGACTCGGTACGGATGGTGGCCATGAGAATGGGCACGGGTACGCCGAACTCCTTTTCCACCCGGCGGGCCTGACGGTGCCAGTTGTTGAACCAGCCGCCCTTTTCCTCGAAGACGGCACAGGCATTGTTGATGCGGGCGGGCTGGGTGGCACAGCCGGTAACGATCAGCACAAGGGACAACAGCAGGAATCGGATCACCGTCACTCCGGCTTCAAACCATGGGCATCCAGCAAATCCAGCAGTCCCTGCTCGTCCATTACTTCTACCCCGAGATCCCGGGCCCTGTCCAGCTTGGACCCGGCCGCCTCGCCCGCGACCACACAGGCAGTCCTGCTGGAGACACCGCCGGTCACCCGGGCGCCCAGCTCTTCCAGGGCCTGTTTGGCCTGATCCCGGGTCATCTGTTCCAGGGAGCCGGTCAGCACCCAGCTCTGGCCCTCCAAAGGCTTTTTGTCAGCCTGATCTGTCTTGCGCGCCAGGAGCTTACGCGCCAGGGTCTGGGCCTCGGTCAAAGCCGGAACCAACCAATTGTCTCCCACCAAACCATTCCTGAAAATTTCCGCTTTTCGAGGCGCTACCCCGAGTTCGACGAGATCATCTACAGAGGCCGCTAGAAGGCTATCCAGATCGCCGAATTCCGAGCCAAGAGTTTGAAGGGACTTATCTCCAACCTCGGGCCAACGTTTCTTGTTCAGCTGCTTACT
>CAZHGU010000023.1:0-10574 GCA_964532105.1 uncultured Alcanivorax sp.
TGATGTTCGCCGGCGAGGGCGAGCGCGTGGAAATCAGCCACAAGGCCACCAGCCGCCTCAATTTTGCCCGCGGCGCGGTCCGCGCCGCCGCCTGGCTGGCGGATCATCCGGCCGGGCGCTTCGATATGCAGGATGTGCTGGGGTTGAAGTAGCCCCCAGAGGTGCCTCACGGGCCGGGGGCATCTTTCGTTCGGTCTCTCTGGAAGAGTCGCAAGTCGAAAGACGAAAGTAGCAAGAAAATATGAAGAGCGCCTTTGGCGCTCTCTTTTTTTTTGGGGTTTCCGGGGGAGGAGTGGCCGCTCGTCTTCCGGTGTGTCGAGGTGGTTTGCGGCGGCCCCGGCGGCAAGAATCCGGTTCTTGCGGCTTGCGTCTTTCTTCTTTCGACTTTCCAGTGCCTCGGGCAAGGATCGCGGCGGGGCCATTCGGCTCCCGGATCTGGTTGGCCCGCCCGAAAGCCCGTGACAGCACGTCCCCGTGCGGCTAGAATACGCGGCTGCCCGAATCAGGGTTTTGCAGCCACGGACTACGCGGTGCCCGCCCGGGCATCCGGCAAGCGAGATGGGGTTTCCATCTCGCTTTTTTGCGAGCGGTAGCCGGCGGTGCGCCCTGCCCCCGGAACCTGGACTGGAGGTTGCGTTGACGGTACCCGCCATTCTCGCGCTGGAAGACGGCAGTCTCTTTCGGGGCCTGTCCATTGGCGCTCCCGGAGAAACCGTGGGCGAGGTGGTCTTCAACACGGCCATGACCGGCTATCAGGAAATCCTTACCGATCCCTCCTATGCGCGCCAGCTGGTGACGCTGACCTATCCCCATATCGGCAATGTGGGTATCAATGAAGAGGACGCGGAGTCCGACCGGATTCAGGCGGCCGGGCTCATCATCCGGGATCTGTCGCTCAATGTGAGCAACTGGCGTGCCGAGCAGTCCCTGCCGCAGTATCTGCGCGAACAGAATGTGGTGGGCATCGCGGATATCGACACCCGCCGGCTGACGCGCATTGTGCGCGAAAAGGGCGCCCAGGCCGGCTGCATCATTGCCGGCGAGGCGCCGGACGAGGAACGGGCCCTGGCCCAGGCACGCGCCTTCCCCGGGCTCAAGGGCATGGACCTGGCCCGGGAAGTGAGCACGGCGCACAGCTACGAATGGAGTCAGGGCGTGTGGGACCGGCGCACCGGTTATCCGGACCGCTCCGGCGGCAGCCATCATGTGGTGGCCTGGGATTTCGGCATCAAGCGCAACATCCTGCGCGAACTGGCCGAACGCGGCTGCCGGGTGACAGTGGTGCCCGCCGAGACGCCGGCGTCCGAGGTGCTGGCCATGAAACCGGACGGGCTCTTTCTGTCCAACGGTCCGGGCGACCCGGAGCCCTGCGATTATGCCATCCGCGCCATCCGCGAACTGCTCGAAACCGATATTCCCCTGTTCGGCATCTGTCTGGGCCATCAGTTGCTGGCCCTGGCCATGGGCGCGCAGAGCACGAAGATGAAGTTCGGCCATCACGGCGCCAACCATCCGGTGAAGGATCTCGACCGGGATGTGGTCATGATCTCCAGTCAGAACCACGGCTTCGCCGCCGACGCCGACACGCTGCCGGACAATGTGCGTGTTACCCATGTGTCGCTGTTCGACGGCTCGCTGCAAGGTATTCATCTGACGGACAAGCCGGCGTTCAGTTTCCAGGGCCATCCGGAGGCCAGTCCGGGCCCGCACGACATGGCACCACTGTTTGATCACTTTATCGATTTGATGCGCGCCTGAGCGCGTGATCGTTTCCGGCACGACCGCCACGCGACGGTAACCAACTATGCCCAAGAGAACGGACATTGAAAGCATCCTGCTCATCGGCGCCGGGCCCATCGTCATCGGTCAGGCCTGCGAGTTCGACTACTCCGGCGCCCAGGCCTGCAAGGCGCTGCGCGAGGAGGGCTACCGGGTCATTCTGGTGAACTCCAACCCGGCCACCATCATGACCGACCCGGCCATGGCGGATGCCACCTATGTGGAGCCCATTACCTGGGAGACGGTGGAAAAGATCATCGACCGGGAACGTCCGGACGTGCTGTTGCCCACCATGGGCGGGCAGACGGCGCTGAACTGCGCGCTGGATCTGGACCGCCACGGCGTGCTGGCGAAATACGGCGTGGAAATGATCGGCGCCAACCGCCAGGCCATCGACATGGCCGAGGACCGGGATCAGTTCGATCAGGCCATGAAGCGCATTGATCTGGAATGCGCCAACGCCGCCATTGCCCATTCCATGAACGAAGCCTGGCAGGTGCAGCAGCGCCTGGGCTTTCCCTGCATTATCCGCCCGTCCTTCACCCTGGGTGGTTCCGGCGGCGGCATTGCCTACAACCGCGAGGAGTTCCAGGAGATCTGCGAGCGCGGCATGGAGCTTTCGCCCATCAATGAGCTGCTTATTGATGAGTCGCTGCTCGGGTGGAAGGAATACGAGATGGAGGTGGTGCGGGATCACAAGGACAACTGCATCATTATCTGCTCGATTGAAAACCTCGACCCGATGGGGGTGCATACGGGGGATTCCATCACGGTAGCGCCGGCGCAGACGCTCACGGACAAGGAATACCAGATGATGCGCGACGCCTCCCTGGCGGTGTTGCGCGAGATTGGTGTGGAAACGGGCGGGTCCAATGTGCAGTTCGCCATCAACCCGGACGACGGGCGCATGGTGGTGATCGAGATGAATCCGCGGGTGAGCCGTTCCTCGGCGCTGGCATCCAAGGCCACCGGTTTCCCCATTGCCAAGGTGGCGGCCAAGCTGGCCGTGGGCTATACGCTGGATGAACTGCAGAACGAGATCACCGGCGGGCGCACGCCGGCGTCCTTCGAGCCCACCATCGATTATGTGGTCACCAAGATTCCGCGTTTCACCTTCGAGAAATTCACGGACGCGGATCCGGTGCTGAGCACCCAGATGAAGTCCGTAGGCGAAGTCATGTCCATCGGGCGCAACTTCCCCGAATCCATCCAGAAGGCGTTGCGCGGACTGGAAAACGACATTCAGGGCTTCGATCCGATTTACGAGCCGGATCAGCGTCAGGAAATCATTCAGTCGCTGTCCACGCCGGCGCCGGATCGTATCCGCGTGCTCGCCGATGCCTTCCGCGCGGGCATGACGGTCGAGGAAGTGCAGCGCATTACCAAGGTGGATCCCTGGTTCCTGGCTCATATCAAGGATCTGGTGGTGGAGGAAAACACCGTCGCCGCCGGTACTTTCTCCGATCTGGATTACGACACCCTGCGCCGGCTCAAGCGCAAGGGCTTCGCCGACGCACGCCTGGCGCTGTTGCTGGGCGTAACCGAGGCGGACATTCGCCGCTTGCGCCACGAGCTGGGTCTGGTGCCGGTGTTCAAGCGCGTGGATACCTGTGCCGGTGAGTTCGCCACTTCTACCGCCTATATGTACTCCTCCTATGACGAGGAATGCGAAGCGGAGCCCAGTGATCGCAAGAAGATCATGGTGCTCGGCGGCGGTCCGAATCGTATCGGCCAGGGCATCGAGTTCGACTACTGCTGTGTGCATGCCGCCTTCGCCATGAAGGACGATGGCTACGAAACCATCATGGTCAACTGCAATCCGGAGACAGTGTCCACGGACTTCGATACCTCCGACCGGCTCTATTTCGAACCGGTCTCTCTGGAAGATGTGCTCGAGATCGTGCACAAGGAACAACCCGTGGGCGTGATCGTGCAGTTCGGCGGCCAGACACCGCTCAAGCTCGCGCGCGAGCTGCAGGCGGCGGGCGTGCCCATTATCGGCACCACGCCGGACGCCATCGACGAGGCGGAAGACCGGCAGCGCTTCCAGCAGATGGTGAACAAGCTCAATATCAAGCAGCCGCCCAACCGCACCGCACGCAGCGAGGACGAGGGTTACCGGCTGGCCGCGGAGATTGGTTATCCGCTGGTGGTGCGCCCGTCCTATGTGCTGGGCGGCCGCGCCATGGAAATCGTCTACAACGAGGCGGAGCTGGCCTCCTATCTCAAGAACGCTGTTTCGGTGTCCAACGAATCCCCGGTACTGCTGGACCGTTTCCTGGATGATGCCGTGGAAGTGGATGTGGACGCGGTCAGTGACGGCACGGATGTGGTCATTGGCGGCATCATGCAGCATATTGAACAGGCGGGCGTGCATTCGGGCGATTCCGCCTGCTCGCTGCCGCCCTATTCGCTGAATGATGATGTGCAGAAGGAAATGCGTGCGCAGACCGCGGCCATGGCGCGCGAACTCAATGTGGTGGGGCTCATGAATGTGCAGTTCGCGGTCAAGGACAACGAAATCTATGTGCTGGAGGTGAATCCGCGCGCCTCGCGCACCGTGCCCTATGTCTCCAAGTGCATCGGGGTGTCGCTGGCCAAGGTAGCCGCGCGCTGCATGGCGGGCATGACCCTGGTCGAGCAGGGTTTTACGCGCGAAATCATTCCCCATTACTATTTCGTCAAGGAAGCGGTCTTCCCCTTCGCCAAGTTCAACAAGGTGGATCCCATTCTCGGGCCGGAGATGAAATCCACCGGCGAGGTGATGGGCGTGGGCGCGGGCTTTGCCGAGGCCTTTGGCAAGGCCTCGCTGGCCGCCGGCGAGCGCCTGCCCACCGAAGGCACGGCCTTTATCTCCGTGCGCGAGGTGGACAAGCCCGCCGCCGTGGAAGTGGCGCGCAGTCTCATTGATCTCGGTTTCGAATTGGTGGCCACCGGCGGCACGGCACGTGCCATCGAACAGGCCGGGCTGGCGGTGACGCCGGTAAACAAGGTGCTGGAAGGCCGGCCGCATATCGTGGACAAGATCAAGAACGACGAGATTGATCTGATCGTCAATACCACCGAGGGCAAGCAGGCGATCAAGGATTCATTCACCATTCGCCGTTCGGCGCTGCAGCACAAGGTGTTCTACACCACCACCATGGCCGCCGCGCGCGCGGTCTGTCAGGCCCTGATCTTCGAAAACGAGGATGATCCGGCGGTGCGCCGTCTGCAGGACCTGCATGCTGAAATGAGGTCGGTATGAATAAAGAACCCATGACCGTGGAGGGCGCCGAGGCCCTGCGCAAGGAACTCGAACGGCTGAAGATGGAAGAGCGCCCGCGCATTACCCAGGCCATTGCCGAGGCGCGCGAACACGGCGATCTGAAGGAAAACGCCGAATACCACGCCGCGCGCGAACAGCAGAGCTTCTGCGAGGGCCGCATTCAGGAAATCGAGGGCAAGCTGAACAATGCCCAGATCATCAACGTGCGCGACATCAAGCCCACGGGCAAGGTGATCTTCGGCACCACCGTAACCATTACCAATGTGGAAACCGACGAGCAGACGACTTATCAGATCGTCGGCGACGACGAGGCGGACATCAAGCAGGGCAAGCTCTCGGTCAACTCGCCCATCGCCCGCGGGCTGATCAGCAAGGAAGAAGGCGACACGGTGGAAATCGATACGCCCAGTGGCCGAGTGGAATACGAGATCGAGAAGGTCGAACACCTGTAGGTAGGCATCTCTGAGTCGGCCCCCTATCGGAATTTGTCACTCCAGAAAACAAGTTTTCTGGAGTGACCCTTCGGGCCATGCCCATTTTCGCCTGTAGCGGCGTTGCACCTCCTACCCGTACAGGCAGTACGGCGGCGTCGGTGCGCCTTGCTACAGACGAAAATGGGCGATGGCAAATCCCGATAGGGGGCCGACTCAGAGATGCAATTGGCGAGGAAATGTCCGGGCTGCCGCTCCTGCGGTCATGGAAAGACGGTTCAGAGGTTCTGGTAGCGCACCAGGTTGGACAGATGGGGCTTGCGTTCGCGGGCCGGGCGGTAGAGCAGGGCTACATGGCCGGTGCGCTGGACCAGTTCGGCGCCGGACTGGCTGCAGAGTTCGTCGATGAGCGCGGCCCGGTCCTCGCGGCTTTCGGCGTTGACCTTCACCTTGATCAGTTCATGATCTTCCAGCCGGGCCTCCAGTTCCTCGATAATGCCGTCCGAGGCCCCGGCGTCGCCCAGGGTGAGCACGGGCTTGAGCTGGTGGGCGATGGTGCGGAACTGTTTCCGCTCTTTCTGACTCAAAGGCATGGCGGCTCCCCGAAAAGCGCGTCATGGTAACGTTTTCCCGGAGCGGGCGCACGAGATGGCGCGAAACAGGCGCGGCAAGAGCTGGGTGAAGGAGCACGAGCAGGATTACTGGGTCCAGCGCGCGCGCAAGGAGGGCTGGCGGGCGCGCTCGTGCTTCAAGCTGTTGGAGATCGCGGACAAGGACGGGTTGCTGCGCCCGGGCCAGCGGGTGCTGGACCTGGGGGCGGCGCCGGGCGGCTGGTCCCAGGTGGCGGCCGCGCGCGTGGGCGCGAAAGGTCGGGTGATTGCCAGCGATATCCTGGACATGGAGCCGGTGCCCGGCGTGACCTTTCTGCAGGGCGATTTCCGGGAGGAAGACGTCTATCAGCGGTTGCTGGATGAGTTGGAGGGTGGACAGGCGGACCTTGTGTTATCGGACATGTCCCCCAATATCTCCGGGAACCGGGCCATTGATCAGCCCCGGGTCATGGACCTGGCGGAGCTGGCGCTGGACATGGCTCAGCGGGTGCTCACCCCGGAGGGGCAGTGCCTGATCAAGGTCTTCCAGGGGGAAGGCTTTGACGAATTCCGCCAGGCCATGAAGGCGAGTTTCCGGTCGGTGAAGAGCCGCAAGCCGGAGGCGAGCCGGGCGCGCTCTCCGGAGGTGTACCTGCTGGGGTCCGGGCGGCAAATGGTGTAGAGTTGGGGCAGGTTCCGGGCCGGCGAAGGCGTCGTGGCGGGGCCTGAAGCGTTGCGCGAAGTCAAGCTCGAAGCGAGCGAGAGGTGTTCCCTTGAACGAAATGACCAAGAATATCGTACTCTGGCTGGTCATTGCCGGAGTTCTCTATGTGGTGGCGCAGAGCATCAGCCCGCAGCCCACCACCAACAGTATCAATTATTCGCAGTTCCTCCAGCAGGTGGAAGACGGGCGTGTGCAGAACGTCACCATTGAGGAGTACGCGATTCAGGGCCGCTACGACAACGGTGAGAGTTTCAAGACCGTCAAGCCGGCCATTACCGATCTGGACCTGATGCCCACGCTGATGCAGAACGACGTTCAGGTGGAGGGCAAGGAGCCGGAGCGCCAGGGTTTCCTGACCCAGTTGTTCCTGTCCATTCTGCCCATTCTGCTGATTCTGGGGATCTTCATCTTCTTCATGCGCCAGATGCAGGGCGGCGGCGGTGGCGGTGGCGGCGGCCCCATGTCCTTCGGCAAGTCCAAGGCGCGGCTGACCGGCGAGGATGAGGTCAAGGTCACCTTCCGCGATGTTGCCGGTGTGGAAGAGGCCAAGGACGAGGTGCAGGAGCTGGTGGAATTTCTGCGCGATCCGGCCAAGTTCCAGCGCCTGGGCGGCAAGATTCCCCGGGGCGCGCTCATGGTGGGCTCGCCCGGTACCGGCAAGACCATGCTGGCCAAGGCCATCGCGGGCGAGGCCAAGGTGCCCTTCTTCTCCATTTCCGGTTCGGATTTCGTGGAGATGTTCGTGGGCGTGGGCGCTTCGCGCGTACGCGACATGTTCGAGCAGGCCAAGAAGCATGCGCCCTGCATTATCTTCATCGACGAGATCGACGCCGTGGGCCGCAGCCGGGGCGCCGGCGTGGGCGGTGGCCACGACGAGCGCGAGCAGACGCTGAACCAGCTGCTGGTGGAAATGGACGGCTTCGACCCCAATGACGGCGTCATTGTCATCGCCGCCACCAACCGGCCCGACGTGCTCGACCCGGCGCTGCTGCGCCCGGGCCGCTTCGACCGCCAGGTGACGGTGCCGCTGCCGGATATCCGCGGCCGCGAGCAGATCATCAATGTCTACATGCGGGACGTGCCCCTGGGCGACGACGTGGACGCCAGCGTAATCGCGCGCTCCACGCCCGGCTTCTCGGGCGCGGACCTGGCCAATCTGGCCAATGAGGCCTCGCTGTACGCCGCGCGCGCGAACAAGCGCCTGGTGAGCATGGAGGAGTTCGAGAAGGCCAAGGACAAGATCCTCATGGGCGCGGAACGGCGTTCCATGGTCATGTCCGAGAAGGAAAAGCGGAACACGGCCTGGCACGAATCCGGCCACGCCATTATCGGCCGGCTCATGCCCGAGCACGATCCGGTCTACAAGGTCAGCATCATTCCGCGCGGCGGCGCGCTGGGCGTGACCATGTTCCTGCCCGAGGAAGACAAGTACAGCCATTCCAAGCGCGCCATCGAGTCCGCCATCTGCGGGCTCTTCGGCGGCCGGCTGGCCGAGGAAATGCTGCACGGCTTTGACGGCGTAACCACGGGTGCGTCCAACGACATCGAACGGGCCACCAAGATGGCGCGCAACATGGTGACCAAGTGGGGCCTGTCCGAGAAAATGGGCCCGCTGAGTTACGAAGAGGATCAGGGCGAGCCCTTCCTGGGCAAGCAGATGCAGCAGGGCGGTCATATCTCCGAACAGACCCAGGAAGAGATCGACAAGGAAGTGCGGGCCATCATCGACCGCTGCTACGAGAAGGCCAAGCAGCTGCTGGAGGAAAACCGGGACAAGCTGGAGGCCATGGCCGAGGCCCTGGTGCAGTACGAGACCATCGACGCCGAGCAGATCGACGACATCATGGCCGGACGCAAGCCGCGTCCGCCCAAGGACTGGCGTGATCAGGACTCGGGCGGCGGCGGATCGGCGCCGGCGGACACCGGCGAGCGCCCGGAACCGGGGCCGACCGGCGAAGACCCCATCGGTGGTCCCGCCAACAGCCACTGATGGCGGCCGACACCCTGATCTGCGGTGAGCGCCGGCTGGATCTGTCCGAACCCGTGGTCATGGGGGTGCTCAATGTCACCCCCGATTCCTTTTCCGACGGCGGCCGTTTCCAGGCTCCGGAAGCGGCGCTGGCGCAGGCGCGCCAGATGGCCGCCGACGGCGCCGCCATCATCGATATCGGTGGTGAATCCACGCGCCCGGGCGCCGAGCCCGTCCCCGAACAGCAGGAACTCGATCGCGTCCTGCCCGTGCTGGAAGCGCTGGCCGGGCAGGTGGACGCCGTGCTCTCCGTGGATACCTCCTCGCCGACCGTCATGCGCGAAGCGGCCCGCGCGGGCGCCGGTCTGATCAATGACGTGCGCGCGCTGTGCCGCGAGGATGCGCTGGAAGCGGTCGCGGAGACCGGACTGCCGGTGTGCCTGATGCACATGCAGGGCGAGCCGCCCACCATGCAGGACAACCCGCAATACACGGATGTGGTCGCCGAAATCCGCCAGTTCCTGTACGAACGCATCAGCGCCTGCGAGCAAGCCGGCATTCCGAGGGAGCGGCTGATCCTGGATCCGGGACTGGGCTTCGGCAAGACGGATGCGCATAATCTGCGCCTGCTCGCCCGGCTGGATGAGCTGGCGCTGGAGGGCCGCCCCCTGCTGGTGGGCTTTTCCCGCAAGGGCACCCTGGGGCGGCTGCTGGATCGCGCCGTGGACGAACGCCTGGCGGGCAGTCTGGCGGTGGCCGTGCTGGCCGCCGAACGGGGCGCACGCATCCTGCGCGCCCATGATGTACGCGAGACGCGGGACGTGCTGCGCGTGACGCAGGCCGTACGGAACGCGGGGGAAGCAACATGACACACAAGTATTTCGGCACCGACGGCGTGCGCGGCACCGTGGGCGAGTGGCCCATCACGCCGGATTTCGTGCTGCGCCTGGGCTGGGCCGCGGGCCGGGTGCTGGGTGAAGGTATCGAGGGCGCGCGCATTCTGATCGGCAAGGACACGCGCATCTCGGGCTACATGTTCGAATCCGCCCTGGAGGCGGGCATCTCCGCGGCCGGGGTGGATGTGCGCCTGCTCGGGCCCATGCCCACCCCGGCCATCGCCTATCTCACCCACACCTTCCGCGCGCGGGCGGGCATTGTCATCTCCGCCTCGCACAACGCCTATCCCGACAATGGCATCAAGTTCTTCGGCCCGGATGGCCGCAAGCTCCGGGACGCCCTGGAGTCCGAGATCGAGGTCATGCTGGAGCGGAACATGGAAGTGGTCAGTGCTCACCAACTGGGCAAGGTGGGCCGGATCGTGGACGCGCGCGGACGCTATATCGAATTCTGCAAATCGACGGTGCCCCAGCTGGATCTGGCGGGCATGCGCATTGTGGTGGACTGCGCCAATGGCGCCGCCTACAACACCACTCCGGATGTGCTTGAGGAACTCGGGGCGGAAGTGATTACCTTCTTCGCCGACCCGGACGGCTTCAATATCAACCAGGGCTGTGGCAGTACCGCCCCGGAAGCGCTACAGGAGCAGGTGCGCACGCTGCGCGCGGACCTCGGGATCGCGCTGGACGGCGACGCCGACCGCGTCATCATGGTAGACAATCAGGGCGAACTGGTGGACGGCGATCAGTTGCTCTATATCCTCGCCATGGACCGCCGGGCCCGCGGAGAACTGGAGGGCGGCGTCGTGGGCACCCAGATGAGCAACCTGGGCCTGGCGCTGGCGCTGGCGGATCAGGGCATTCCCTTCTACCGTTCCAAGGTGGGCGATCGCTATGTGCTGTAAATGTTGGACCAG
>CAZHGU010000024.1:0-10566 GCA_964532105.1 uncultured Alcanivorax sp.
GGGAGCAGTGCCCGCGCCATCCACCTGACTCTTCGCGCTCTGCAATGCACCCCCGACGTTCTCGGTGGTAAACCCGAAGCTTAGCGCGATATCTTCCTTCGCAATGTCGTCGCTGCTGGGTGTATTGTCGGTAAAGGTAACAACAGCGGACTCGTGCTGATTCACCCGCTGACGGATCTGTTCCAGCGTTGTGTTGGGCAGCGTCGTACCCCCCTTGGTCAGAGCGTATTCCTCCGAGGGCGTCACCGGCTTACCAGTGGCACTTTTGACACCATCCGTCACGACCACCAGATAAGTCTCGCCCGGATCCAGCGGTTTCATGGGGAGAATGAAAGCGCCGGAGGTACCGGCGTTGTTGATAAAGAAATCCTTGCCGAATTCCAGCTCCTCGCCGACAGCAATTACAGTCTTGCTTGCCATATCGACGCCCAGATTAGTGCCCAACGGGAAATTAGTGGGGTCCGTATTCCTGGAAAGGTTACAGGGGTCGGGCGCAGACCCACAGCTATCGGCCGGCTTGAATACCCGGATATTGCCGCGCAGGGTTTGCGGATCAATCGGGTTGGTGAAACTGACCGAAATTGCGGAGGTAGTACCAAAGCCGTCCATGGTGTTCAGCGCCACTTGCGGGTCCGCCAGCTCCGCAGCCGCTGGAGCCGTGGCCGCATTCACGTTGGACGCCGGAGTATCGGGTACACCATCACCGTTGGTATCCAGCTGAACCGGAATATTGACGGAGCCGTCAGCCGTTCCATTTCGTGTCAGATCCGTGGGAAAGGGCAGCTCACTGGCGGACGGTTTAAACACCGGCGAGGCATTGGCTGTATCCGCTTCCAGTTCTTCCGTGCTTACACTGGATTCACCACCACACCCGGCCAGAACCAGAGCCATCGCGGCAGACGCCGTGATCAACGCATTTCGTAGGGTATACATCCTTTTTCTCCCGAGCAGCCTGTGCTTGTTGTTATGTCCCTTGCAAGGGGTTTCTTAGTACGAAAATACTCGCGCTTGTACCCGCTGTACAAGCACTCATTGCACAAAAGGTACCCCCGGAGCCTGAAAAAGGCTGACCGGCCAGTCGCGGCGGCACGGGCGGGCTGAAGGTTCAGGAGGCAGGCACGCCGGAATGGAACCGGAAGGCCTCGTCCGGGCTCTCCACCAGCTCCTGTTCCACTGCCGCGAAGGCAGCTATCCGATCGTCGATGGGTTCGCCGGCATAGAGCTCCGCCAGCCGGAGATAGTCCTGGAAGTGGCGGGCTTCGCTGTTGAGCAGGAAACGATAATAACGGCCCAGATCCGCGTCCAGCTCGGGTGCCAGGGCCGCGAAACGCTCGCAGGAGCGCGCCTCGATAAAGGCACCGATAATAAGCACATCCACCAGCCGCGCCGGTTCATGAGTCCGCGCCTCGGCCTGCAGCCTGCCCGCGTAACGCGATGGAGTGATATGACGGAACTCGATGCCCCGCTCGCGCATGATCTCGAGCACCTGCTCGAAATGGAGCAGTTCCTCGCGCGCGAGCCGGCTGAGGGCGTCCAGCAGTTCGGGCTTGTCCACATAACGGAACATCAGGTTCACGGCCGTGGAGGCGGCCTTTTTCTCGCAGTGGGCGTGGTCGATGAGCAGCAGCTCCGGGTTGGCCAGGGCCCAATCCACCCAGGCGCGGGGCGTGGCACAGGGGAGAAAATCATGGATGGGGCTGAGATCAGTCATGGCCTTCGGGCGTGTCCGGGATGAATTGCGGCGCCATATTATATAGGGTTGCGCTTTTCGCCGAATCATCCGCGCGGACGCAATCATGGGCCGGAAACGCTCCAACCTGTACAGGAATCTCCAGAACCGGCTGGCCGTAGTGCTGCTGCGCGGCCTGGGCTTGCTACCCTGGTCCGTGAACCGGGCCCTGGGCGGGCTGGCCGGCCGGATCATGGCCCTGTTGCCCAACCCCGCCCGCCGGGTGACTCGGGTGAACCTGGAACTCTGCCTGCCCGAACTGGCAGAAAGCGAACGGCGCCGGCTGGAGCGGCGCTCGCTGGTGGAAACCGGCAAGGGCATGCTGGAGCTGGCCCGGCTCTGGCACCGGCCGGATGACGGGCTGGCCCGGGTGCGTTCGGTGGAAGGCGACGATCAACTGCGTTCGGCGCTCGACGCCGGTGAGCCCGTGGTGGTACTGGCGCCCCATCTGGGCTGCTGGGAGGTGCTCAACTTCTGGCTTTCGCGGCATTTCGATTTCCATGCCCTGTTCAATCCCTCGGGACTGGACCGGGTGGACCGACTGATTCAGCAGGGCCGCGAGCATTTCGGCAGCACCATGTATCCGGCCACCGGCCGGGGCGTGGCCGGGCTGGTGCGCGCGCTGCGCCGGGGCGCGCTGACCGCCATTCTGCCGGATCAGGTGCCGGACCGCCGGGGCGGGCGCTTCGCGCCCTTCTTCGGCCGGCCCGCCTTTACCGGCACCCTGGCCCCGCGCCTGATTCAGCAATCCGGCGCCCGGGTATTCATGGCCCGGGCGGAGCGTCTGCCGGGTCAACGCGGTTACGCCATCGCCTTCCGCGAGCCGGATCCGGCCATCTACAGCGGGGATCTGGACACCGCCCTGGCCGGGCTGAACCGGTCCGTGGAATCTCTCATCCGGGAGCTGCCGGAGCAGTATCTGTGGAGCTACAAACGCTTCCGGCGGGTGCCGGATCGACACGCAAAACCGTATTAAAAGTCGAAAGTCGAAAGTCGAAAGTCGAAAGTCGAAAGTCGACATCAGGATGTTCCGACTGCCGAAAAGGTCAAGGGCCGTTCCTTAGCCTCTGGAATCAAGTCGGGGCAGGGATCCCCTCCCACAAAGGCATTTGCCCGCCAGGGGCTGGAATGCCTGTAGGAGAGGCATCAAGGCCCTGGAGCCAAACTGCAGAAAGCGGCTCTCCCAGCCGAAAAACAAGGGCGCCGAAGGGGCCCGGCATTATTTCTTGCTACTTTCTTCTTGCGCCTTGCTACTTTTTTGGCTTCAGCCAAAAACAGCAATCGTCTGCTGACTGAGCGCTATCAGGCGACCCTCGCCATCCCAGACGCGGGCGCTGGTCTGGGCATAGCCGTCGCCGCAGGCTTCGGTTTCCGCCAGGTACTGCCACCACTGATCGCCGCGCTGTTCGCTGTCCGCTTGCAGGAACTGAATGGTCCAGGTGAGCGTGCTCACGGGCGCGGGCTTTTGCAGCATGGGCAGGATGGTGGGCGGCCAGCAATCCAGCATGGCCACCAGGCCGGTGGCATCCAGCGGGCCCATGGGTTCGGTGAAGCGCATCCAGCCGCCCAGTTCGCCGCGCTCGGCGCCGCTGTAGGGCAGGCCGCCGCGCGCCAGCGCGATATCGAAATGCTGGAGGAATTCCGGGGTAACGCCTTCAATATCCGGAAAGGTGGTGCAGTCCTCCGGAGCCGGAAATTCGGGAGCCGGCTCCGGCGTGACCCGGATCGCGGATTCCCGCGGCGCGCCAAAGCTGGCCTGGAGCGCGGCCACCACCTGCCCCTCCTGCTCCATGTGGCACTCGGCCTGGGTCACATTGCGGCCCTGACGCAGGATGCGCGGACTCAGCCGGACCGGGCCCGGGTCCGAGGGACCCACCAGGGAAATGCTGGCCCAGCACGGCGGCGGGGCGTCCGGAATGCTGCGATTCACGCTTTCGAACAACAGGGCCGCGGTGAGCCCGCCATAGGTGGCGCGCCCCTGCTTCCAGCCCTCGGGAATCACGGCGTCGGTGGGCGTCTGCTCCGCCCGGATGCGGGAAAACTGCATGGATGATCCTCGACCAGAACCGGGGCGCGGACCGCTCCGTCCGCGCGGCGCAAGCCTACTGCGCCCGGACGGCGCCCGCAAGCTCAGCCGGTGTCGAAGTGCCGCCAGCAGTCATCCAGGGCCAGCAGATAGTATTCCAGGCCCCGCTCGGTGGCCAGGAAAGCGTTGTGACGCTCTTCGTCCGTGTGAGCCAGGCGCTTGATCAGCTCCATGGCCTCGTGGGGATGGGCGTCGTCATAGTGCGCATGGGCACGCAGCCAGGCCATGGTGCGCCGGTCCACCCGGGCCTCGCCGCGCTTGTCGTATTCGCGCATGCCCTTGACCACCTGCTGGGTCCATTCGCCGGTGGCCCATTCGATGGCCAGATTGACCGCGCCGATGGCCTCCGCCAGCGGCGCCGTATAGCACATGTGCCACAGATAATAATTCACCGCGTCCATGCCCGCCGGCGGGCGCGCCTGCTCGATTTCGGCGCGGGAGACACCGAAGCCGGCGGCCCAGTCGCGGTACCAGGCAGCGTGGCGTTCCTCGACGCGCATATTGCCCATGAGCCAGCTCCGGGCTTCCTCATGGCCCGGCACGCCGGGGCGGCACTTGCCCAGCATCAACCCCATGAATTTGGGGAAGTTTTCCACCAGCGGATAGAAATGAACCAGGGTGTAACGGAAGTGTTCCGGCGACAGCTCTCCCCCCGCCATGGCGGCAAAAACGGCGTGGCCGGACACACGGCTTTTCAGCGGCACCAGATCGTCCCAGAACCGCCGGGCCCAGTCCGGGTGCGGGGTGAGACTCAGCTCCTCATCATAGTTTTGCGCCCGTGCTTCCGCTTCCATATCGAACTCCCGTGTTTTTGTTGTTCTAGCAGCTAGCCCCATTTAATCTTCTGTGGCCGCCCTTGCAACACCCGGCATTTTTCGTATTCTGGAATACGTCACATGCACCAGTGATGGCATTCAGCCAGCAGACGGTGGACGCACCGGCCACCCGGAGCGCCCCAAGAGGGAATTTATGAGCGCAACCCCGGAACACCTGATATGGCGGCTCAATCATTTCGAGAATCATGAGCGCGCCATCCGCTTCGTCAAGCAGTTTCAGGAAACCCTGTGCGTATTCAGCGGCCCGGTGGAGCAGCTCTACACCAATTACGAAATCAATGTGCCCGAGGACGACCACCGTTCGCTGATTATCCTGCCCAATCCCTATGCGCCCCACGACACCTTCAACCATGTCTCCGACGATGCGGTGGAAGCCACGGGCTGCACCATTGTGCCCGGCGAAATGGCCAATCAGGAGGAAGGGCTCGCCATTACCCTGCCCCTGCGCCGCCAGGGCAAGCGCGAGACCCGGGTAACACCGCTGAAGGTGGGGCTCTACGCGCTCATCCGCGCCGCTGACGGCGACGATCCCTTCCTGCCGGTGATCACCAAGGGCGATCTCCGGCAGTTCCGCAAGGACATGCCCTCGCTGCACCTGCACCGGATCAAGCCCTCGCGGCTGGACCGGAACTCGCCCATGGAGGCGAAGGAAATCCGCAACGTCATCACCGAACGGCTGAAGAAGTACATGGAATGACCGCACCCCTGGCGGATATCGGCGTCAATCTGGCCGACAAGCGCTTCGACGAGGATCGCGAGGCCGTGCTGGAACGCGCACGCGAGTCGGGTGTGATGCTGCAGGTGCTCACCGGGACCTCCGTGGCCGACTCCCGGGCGGCGCTGGAGCTGGCGCAAACAGCGGATGATCTTTATGCCACCGCCGGCGTGCATCCGCACGTCTCGCGCGAATTCGACGATACCGCCCGCGCCAGCCTGATCGAACTGCTGGAGGAACCGAAAGTCCGCGCCGTGGGCGAGACCGGCCTGGATTTCAACCGGGATTTTTCGCCCCGGCCGGATCAGGAGCGAGCATTCGAGGAACAGCTGGCGCTGGCCGCGGAATGGAACCTGCCGGTCTTCCTGCACCAGCGCGACGCCCATGAGCGCTTTCTGCCCATACTGCGTGAATTCCGGGACCGGCTACCGGCCGCCGTGGTGCACTGCTTTACCGGCAGCCGCGACGAACTGTTCGATTATCTGGACCTGGACTGCCATATCGGTATTACCGGCTGGCTGTGCGACGACCGCCGGGGCGGCGAATTGCGCGAAATGGTGCCGGAGATTCCGCTAAAGCGGCTGCTGGTGGAAACGGATTCGCCTTTTCTGATGCCCCGGGATCTGCCGTACAAACCGGCGGTACGCCGGCGCAACGAACCCGCCCACCTGCCCTGGATCGTGCACCGGCTGGCCCAATGCATGAACCGCGATGAAGCCGAAGTGGTCCGCGCCAGCTGGGGCAACACCCTGACCTTTTTCAAGCTGGAAGCGGAGTTCGCGGATTTTGAAACGTAGAAAGGAGCAAGGCTCTGGAATGTTCGCGGCCGGGACGGCCGCTCCTACGCATCTTTCTACTTTCGTCTTTTTTCTACAAACGCTTGTACATCCAGCAACGAAAACGGCCATGCCAGAGTCCGCTCCCCGTCCCGGAGCACGGGAATGCGCTCGCCCCAGGCCTGAATCAGTTCTTCGTCAGCGGCCACATCCACTTCCCGAATCGTTACCTGCGGCGCAGCCTGTTCCACCAGTTCGCGGGCGCGGACGCACAGGCTGCAGCCATCCGCGGTGAGCAATTCAATCTCCGTCATCGTTTCTCCGGATGGCAAAGCAATGGTGAATCCCCGAATTGCGTTCAAAATCCGGCGGAAGGCTCCAGCGTGTGATATCGCTGACGCGGTACTCGGCCCGGATGGAGGCATCCAGTTCAAAGGGTCGGTAATTGCAGGAAAAATAAAGCACGCCGCCGGGTTCCAGCCGGGTCATGGCCAGACGGATCAGTTCGGCATGATCGCGCTGAACGGCGAAATCCCGCCGGTCCTTGCTGTTGGAGAAGGTGGGTGGATCACAGAAGATCAGATCGAACTGCCGCCGGCATTGTTCCAGCCACTCCAGGGCTTCACCACGCTCCAGCTTGTGATAGCGCGTCGAGAATCCGTTTAACGCCAGGTTGCGCCCGGCCCAGTCCAGATAGGTACGGGACGAATCCAGGGTGACACTACTCGCCGCCCCGCCCCGGGCCGCATGCACGGTAGCGGCGCCGGTGTAGCCGAACAGATTGAGAAAACGCTGCCCGAAAGCCTGTTCGGCGATATGCAGACGCAGGGGCCGGTGATCGAGAAAAAGCCCGGTATCCAGATACTTTTCCAGGTTCACCAGCAAGCGTACATCGCCTTCGCGCACGGGCCGCAGGTCCGCCTCGCCCCGGCCCTTGCCGTATTGGCGGCCCGGTTTCTGGGGCGCTCGGGTGCGCAGATGCACCTGTTCCCGGTGCGCACCCAGTACGGCGCGTACGGCCGTAATGGCCAGCTGCCGGCGCTCGGCGGCCGCGGCGGCGTCCACGCTCTTCGGCGCCTTGTATTCCTGCACCAGTACGTCGCGACCATAGATATCCACGGTGACGTTGAACTCGGGCAGATCCCGGTCATAGAGCCGGTAGGCCTGAATGTCCTCACGCTCGCGCCATTTGCGCAGGTGGCGGTCATTCTTGCGCAAGCGGTTCACCAGCGACCGGGCCTTGTCGGGCACTTCGAAGGCCGGCTCCCCGGCGCACAGCGGCGGCTCCGGTGCGCGCCGCACCGGGTGCATGCGCCGGATAAAGCAGCGCTCGGCGCCGTTGCGGAATTTCCACTGGCCGTCCGGGGTCATGCCGGTCTGGTCCAGCACTTCCACCTCGGTGCCCAGCAACACCGCTGTCCACTCCGGCGCCAGCTCCGCCAGGCACTGGCCCAGGGCCGTATGCAGACAGGCGGCGCGGGCGCGATCCTCCAGGCGCCGTCCCCAGGGGGGATTGGTTACCAGATGGCCTCCGGCAGCGAAATCGCGCTTGCGCAGCAATCCCAGTTCCCGGCGCTCGAAATGGATATGCTCGGCTACGCCCGCCGCCTCGGCATTGGCGCGGGCCGCGCGCAGCAAATCCGTGTCCGCATCAAACGCCTTGATGGACAAGCCTTCCGGCACTTGCGCTTCGGGACGGGCCCGCAGCAGGCGGGGCCAGAGATCATCCGGACAGGCGCGCCATTGCTGAAAGGCGAATTCCCGGCGGCGTCGTCCCGGCGCCAGGCCCAGCGCCATCTCCGCCGCCTCAATGGCAATGGTGCCGCTGCCGCAGAAGGGATCAAGCAATACCGGATCGCCTTCATGAGGCCAGCCCGAGGCCCGCAGCAACGCCGTGGCCAGGGTTTCGCGCAGGGGGGCGTCACCAGGCCGGGTCCGGTAGCCGCGCCGGTGCAGGGCCTCGCCGGCGAGATCGAGGTAGAGGCTGCCGTACTCCGGAGTCAGTTCCAGGCGCAGGTTCAGCGCGCCGGCGGCTTTCGTGGAAACGTCCAGGGTTTCGCGGCAGACTCGCAGAAAGCGGTGCGCGGACACCCGGCTGTCGCCCTCCAGGCCCCGGTGCTCGGCATGCACATGAATGGGCGTGTCCGCGCGCAGATGTTCCTCCGGGCTCCAGGCGCGTGCCAGCAGCTCCGGGGCGGTGTCCGGGCCCTCGTCCACCCGGGCCAGCGGATGCAGGACCCGTTCGGCCAGACGGGATTGCAGACAGACCCGCAGACCCTGCTCCAGGGGGCCGTCGAGGTAAACGGCGGCGGCGCGCTCGTCTACCACCGAGAGTTTCAGCTCGCGCAGCTCCTCGGCCAGCCAGGGGCCCAGACCCGGCATGCAAGTGACCACAAACTCCATCAGCACCATCCCGTGCGGGGGTGGCTTCGCGGGCCGGATACCGGACTGCGTAATTCAACAAGTTGCATGTTTTTCCTGAATTCCGGTCAATATGCGGGATATTCCTAAAGGCCATTCATGATATTGCAACTTGGTATTCGACAGCCGCGCCGGGCTTGCCGATACTGAATCGGGTCGGGTGAAAAGGGATCGCCGCTTGCGGCTCGCTGCCACCCGACGGCTTTGTTCCCACGGCAGATTCGTTTTGCCGCCATTGTTGAGAAGGAAAAGCCCATGAAAAGACAGAAGCGAGACAAGACTGCCCGCGCCTACACCCGAGGCTATCAAGCGGGCCTGGAAGGCAAGTCCCGGGATCTTTGTCCCTTTGGCAGTTTTGAAGCCCGTACCAGCTGGATCAACGGCTGGCGGGAAGGCCGGGTGAACAATCACCACGGCATGACGGGCGTGGCGGGCATCCAGAATCTGGAACTGGGCTGACCGCCACTGCCTCACAACCTGGTCGAACCCTACGCGCCTTGAGCGCGCCCGCAGGGCCCCACTCGGGCCCTTTTTCTTTTGCGGCCCGATCAACTTCAATGGGCCCCGTAACCGGAACAGGAGCGGCCCCGCTTGCAAGGCCCGCTTCATGAAATGCGCTCCCGAGAGCAGGCACGCACACTGGCACCCACCAGCCACGGCCCCTGATAAATCCAACCGGTATAGAGCTGAACCAGATCCGCGCCCAGGCGGCGCTTGCGGGCGGCATCGTCGCCGCTGTTGATGCCGCCCACGCCGATCAGCGGCAAACGCCCGTCCAGTTCCGTCGCCATGGTGGTCAGCGCCTCGTCCGCCAGGGGCCGCAAGGGCGCGCCGCTGAGTCCGCCGGTCTCATCCGCGTGGCGCATTCCCTCCACGCCCGGACGCGTGACCGTGGTATTGCCCACAATGACGCCGTCGATATCGTGCTCGCAAAAGGCAGTCGCCATGCCGGCGAGCTCGTCCGCTTCATTGTCCGGAGCAATCTTGATCAACAGGGGCACACGGCGCCCGGCGGTCTGATCCAGCCGGCTCTGGCGGTCGCGCAGTTCGGCGAGCAGTTCATTCAGGGCATGGCCGTGTTGCAGGCCGCGCAGGCCGGGTGTGTTGGGCGAGGAAATATTGACCACCACATAGGAGGCCACGCCATGGACACGCTCCAGGCCGTAGAGATAATCGTCCACGGCCTGCTCCAGGGGCGTGTCCCGGTTCTTGCCGATATTGACGCCCAGAATCCCGTCAAAGCCGCTGTGCTCCACCGCCCGGACCAGGTGATCAACCCCCTTGTTGTTGAAGCCCATGCGGTTGATAAGCGCCTGGGCGCGCGGCAAGCGGAACAGCCGGGGCGGCGGATTGCCCGGCTGGGGCCGGGGCGTAACCGTGCCCGCCTCGATAAAACCGAAGCCCAGTCGGGCCAGGCCGGCCACGCAGTCGCCGTTCTTGTCCAGTCCGGCCGCCAGCCCCACCGGATTGGGAAACCGCAGCCCCATCAACTCCACGGGGTCATCGGGCACGGCGGGCAGCAGCGCTCCGGCACCGGCACGCAGACCCGCCAGGGTCAGATCATGGGCGGCCTCGCCGGGCAGCGTGAACAGCAATGGGCGCAACAGGGAATACATGACGACACGCGGCCGGAAACGGAGCTGGCATTATAAGGGAGGCCGGGCGTGGACTCCACGGCCAAAGCCGTGGCGTCCGACGCCGTTACCGATCAGAGGTTTGAGGCTTGAGCAAGAAGGCCGCCAGGGAAGGCAGCAACCAGAGCGCGCCCACCATGTTCCACAGGAACATGAAGGTGAGCAGGATGCCCATGTCCGCCTGGAACTTGATCGAGGAGAACACCCAGAGCACCACGCCCACGGCCAGCGTCAGGCCGGTAAAGGCCACCGCCTTGCCCGTGGTCTTGAGGGTTTCGCGGTAGGCGTTTTCCAGATCCATGCCCTCCTTCAGGAAGCGATCCAGCTTGCTGTAGATATAGATGCCGTAGTCCACGCCGATGCCCACGC
>CAZHGU010000025.1:0-7452 GCA_964532105.1 uncultured Alcanivorax sp.
TCCAGCGCCTCGCGCTGTTCTTCCGCATTGGGATCATCCACGGTTTCACCTCCGCGTACCGCTTCCACCTGTTGCTCCAGGGTCTTGCGCTCGACCCCGGCGCGCTTGAAGATCTTGCCCAGTTCGCCACCGATCTCGCAGGCCGCCAGCAGCACCGCTTCGGTGGAGATATACTGATCGCCGCGCTGCTGGGCCTCGCGGTCCGCCAGATTCAGCAGATTGCCCAGGTTGCGCGACATGCTGACTTCGCCGTCGAACTGGCCCGCCTTCGCAAGCCCGTCCACGGCCACCGCCAGTGCCGTATCCAGGTCATCCACATTGACGCCGGATTTCTCCAGCAGCGGCCGGGCCGAACCACCCTGCTGACGCACCAGCGCCAGCATCAGGTGTTCCGGCTCAATGGCCGTGTTGCTCTGGCCCACGGCCAGGGACTGCGCCTCGCCCAGGGCTTCCTGGAGCCGGCTGGTCAGTTGATCCATTCGCATATTCGTGCCTCAAAAACCATCGCTTGCAAAACTGCCACAATACATAAGGGTATTTGGGCCGCTTTCAAGCGAGGGATTCGTTTAAATCCGCGAAATCAACCGGATTATTCGAGCCAGATCAGGGAAGCGAAGCGTCCGGTCGGGCCTTCGTTTCGATGGGAATAGAAACGGTGGTTGTGACAGACGGTGCAATGGCCATCACGCTCAATGGCCTCTACGCCGAGTTGGCGCAATACGCGCTCGGCAAGATGGTGCAGATCCGCGCGCCAGCGCCCCGGTTCCGGATCCGCATCGAAACCGTTGTCCGCATCCGGATCCCGGGCAATAAAGGCCTGACGCACGTCCTCACCCACCTGATAGCAACGCCGGCAGATGGCCGGACCCAGCCAGGCCGCAAGATTTTCGCCGGCCGGCGCCAGGCTTTCGACGGCGGCATCCAGTATGCCCGCCTGCAGACCCCGCCAGCCGGCATGGAAAGCACCCACGGCGGTGCCGTCGCGGCGCGCCAGCAGCACGGGCAGGCAATCAGCGGTCAGCACTCCGCAGGGTTGTCCCGGTTTCCCGGTCCAGACGCCGTCGGCTTCCGGTTCGCTATCGTCCGCCGGCACCACGCGCGTGCCGTGCACCTGGCGCAGACAGGCCGGCGCATGGGGGGTGGACAGTTCTGTATGGACCTGTACACGGGCCGCGCGTACCCGTTCGGGGTCATCGCCGGTATTCAGTCCCAGATTGAACCCCTGCCAGGGGGGCGGCGAAAAATCTCCGGCGCGGGTAGTGACGGCCACCCGCACCCGGGAATGAGGCCGCCAGTCCGGACGCAGCCAGTCCTCGGTATCCGGGCCCGTCATGAAGCCGCCCGGTGATCCGCGTCCAGCACCGCCAGCAGATCCCGGAAATCGGCCGGACAGGGCGCCTGCCACTCCCGGTACGCGCCGTCGTCCGGATGCTCCAGCCCCAGCCGGTGAGCGTGCAACGCCTGACGGGGAAAGGCCCGCAGGGCCTCGCGCACGGTTTCATCGGCGCCGCGCGGCAGTTTCAGCCGACCGCCATAGACCGGATCCCCCACCAGGGGATAGCGCAGCCAGGCCATGTGGACCCGGATCTGATGAGTACGGCCGGTTTCCAGCCGCGCCCGCACCCGGGTGTGGCCGCGGAAACGCTGCTCCACCCGGTAATGGGTCGCCGCCGGCTTGCCGTCGTCCACCACGGCCATGCGCTTGCGGTCCACCGGATGGCGGCCCACGGGCTGCTCCACCCGGCCGCCGGCGGTCATCACTCCCACCACGAGCGCATCGTATTCACGGAAGAGCGAGCGGGCCTGGAGTTGCTCCACCAGCACTTTATGGGCCTGAAGGGTCTTGGCCACCACCATGAGCCCGGTGGTGTCGCGATCCAGACGGTGCACAATGCCCGCCCGGGGCAGTGCTTCCAGCGCCGGATGATGGTGCAGGAGCCCGTTCATCAGGGTGCCGTCGGCATGCCCGGCCGCCGGATGCACCACCACGCCGGCGGGCTTGTTAATCACCAGCAGGGCGTCATCCTCGTGGACGATGTCGAGATCCATGGGCTCGGGACGGTCCTCGGTGACCGCCTCGGCCACCGCCTGCAGCTGCAGGTATTCGTCGCCCTTGAGGCGCTCGCGCGGGCGCGCCGAGCGGCCGTCGACGAGCAGCTCCCCGGAACGGATCCAGTCCTGCAGCCGCGAGCGGGAATACTCGCTGAACAGGATTGCCGCCGCCTGATCCAGGCGCTGCCCCGCCTGTTCCGGCGCCACCTGCGCATCCCGCTGAATTTTGTCCGCCTGCCGCTGTCCCATGTCCGTACGCCTGTGGTTAAATGCCGCGCTCGAATAGTGTAACGCCGAAAGACGATACCATGCGCCTTGTCCCAATCCTGACCGCCTTGCTGATTCTGGCCGGTTGCGCCAGCACACCGGACACCGCCGAACTCACCGAGGCGGAGCATTACCGCCAGGCCCACAAGACCCTGGAAAAGGAAGCCTTCCTCGCCGCCATCGAGGAACTGGAGGAAGTGCGTTCACGCTTCCCCTACGGCGAATACGCGGAACAGGTGCAGCTGGATCTGATCTATGCGCACTACCGCAACCATGACTATCCCGCCGTTATCGCCGCCGCCGAGCGTTTTATCCGCAATTACCCCAATCACCAGCGTCTCGACTATCCGCTCTACATGAAGGGGCTGGCCAACTTCTATCTCGACCGCGGTCTGCTGAACCGGATGTTTCCGCGCGACCGCGCCGCACGGGACATGCAGGCGGGCAAGGACGCCTTCAGCGCCTTCCGCGAACTGGTGAACCGTTTCCCGGACAGCGAATATGCACCGGACGCCCGTGCGCGCATGCTCTTCATCCGCAACAACCTGGCCGAGCATGAACTCCATGCCGCGCGCTACTATGCCCGGCGGGGCGCGCATATTGCCGCCGCCAACCGGGCCCGGCATGTGGTCGTCCATTATCAGCACACCCCGGCCGTGCCCGAAGCCCTGGCCATTCTGACCCGCGCTTATCAGGAACTGGGTCAGAACGAGCTGGCCCGACAGAGCGGCAAGGTACTGCGCCTGAACTGGCCCGACTCGGACTATCTCAATGACGACGGCAAAGTGGAATTGGCCTGGTGGCCGGGACCGGAGAGCAAGGGGCTGTTGAGTCTTTTGACGTTCGATCTGCTCTAGCAGATCGAACGTCAGTCGAAAGCCTAAAGTAGCAAGCCGAAAGAAAAATGGAGGGCGCCTGCGGCGCCCGCTCCGTCTTTCTTGTTCCTTGCACCTTGCCACTTGCGCCTTTTTAGTCTCCCGCCCGCCAGCCGTTGGTAATCGGATAGCGGCGATCCTTGCCGAAGGCGCGCCGACTGATGCGCGGGCCGACGGGAGCCTGACGGCGCTTGTATTCATTACGGTCCACCATCCGCACCACCCGATAGACCGTGTCCCGGTCAAAGCCGGCCCGGATCACGCGTTCGGCGCTGTAATCCTGTTCCACATAGAGTTCCAGCAGGGGATCCAGGGTGTCGTAACCGGGCAGACTGTCGGCGTCCACCTGGTCCGGCGCCAGTTCCGCCGAGGGCGGCCTTTCGATCACGCGGGCCGGAATCAGCTCCTCGCCAGCGCGGGCATTGCGCCAGCGGGCCAGCCGATAGACCCGGGTCTTGGACACATCCTTGAGCGGCGCGAAACCGCCCACCATGTCGCCGTAGAGCGTGGCATAACCCACGGCCAATTCGCTCTTGTTGCCCGTGGTCAGCACCAGGGAACCGCGCTTGTTGGACAGCGCCATGAGCAGCACGCCGCGGCAACGCGACTGCAGATTCTCTTCGGTCACGTCACGGGCACTGCCGGCGAACAGCGGTTCCAGCTGTTCCATGAAACCGGTAACCGCAGACTCGATGGGCAGGACATGGTATTCCACGCCCAGATTCGCCGCCTGAACCGCGGCGTCCTCACGGCTCATGTCGGCGGTATAGTGGTAGGGCATCATCACCGCCTCGACGCGATCAGCACCCAGAGCATCCACCGCGATCATCAGGGTCAGGGCGGAATCGATCCCGCCGGAAAGACCCACGACCACACCGTGAAAACCATTCTTGTGAAAATAATCGCGCACGGCCAGAACCAGCGCCTGATAGATGCGCTCGTCCTCGTCGGGCAACGCCAGCTGTTCGCCGGTCACATCAGCCGCGCCTTCCCCTGTTTCGATATCCACGGGAATCAGGCCCTCGTGGAAGAAAGCGCCCTGGGCGATCAATTCTCCCTCGCCGTCTGTTACAAAGGAACCGCCATCAAAGATAAGCTCATCCTGACCGCCCACCAGGTTGCAATAGCAAATCGGAAAACCGAAGTTTCGGGACTGCCCGGCCACCTGTTCCAGACGCTCGGGATGCTTGTCCCGGCGGAAAGGCGAGGCATTGATGTTCACAACAATTTGAGCGCCCGCTTCCCGGGCCTGCTGCATGGGCTCCGGAAACCAGACATCCTCGCAGATGGACAGGCCGACGGTTACGCCTTCCACCTCGACCGTGCAGGCCTGGTCGCCGGGCTCGAAATAGCGTTTTTCATCAAAGACCCGGTAATTGGGCAAATGCTGCTTGTAATACTCCACTTCGGGCGTCGTGGCACCCGGCCAAATCAGGCCCACCGCGTTCAGGCGAGACTCTCCGCGCCAGGCGGGATAGCCCACCAGCACCGGCACGGGCACCTCGGCGCCAATGCGCTGCAACGCCTCCCGGATGCGGGTGTCCAGACTGGGCCGGAGCAGGAGATCCTCGGGCGGATAGCCGGTGAGCGTCAGCTCCGGAAACACCACCAGATCGGCGGCCAGCCGCTGCCGGGCTTCACCGGTCGCACTCAGAACACGCTCGGCGTTGCCCTCGATGTCGCCCACCAGCAGATCCACCTGGGCCATGATCAGACGCATAACACAACTCGCTCGGGCTCAATGGCAGAGACCCGCTCTTTCCTGATCGGGAACGGAATTGTACTCTTTCACCACCGGCTTTTAACCCCGACCGCACAGGAGCGCCCCCATGGGACTGATCCGGATCCTGATCATCCTGGCCCTGGCTTATCTCGCCTGGCAGCTGATCAAGGCCACGCTGAGACGTACCGGACGCCTGCGCGGACCCGGCAGCGGCGAAGCTCAAAGCGGGGAAAAGATGCTGCCCTGTGCCCGGTGCGGTGTCCATGTGCCGTCCAGCGAGGCCTTCCAGTATCGTGACCTGGCGTTCTGTTGTCAGGCTCATCAACAGGATTATCTCGCCGACCACCGTGATTAGACCGATCCCCCACACCGACCAGGGATGGACGCCGGCCCGGGTCTATGCGGCTTACCGGCTGGTGCTCAGTCTGGCCCTGTTTATTGTCTTTCAGGCAGACCTGCCCGGCCCGGCCCTGGGTCAGGACCAGCCGGAACTCTACCTCTACTCGGTAGCGGGCTTTCTGATCCTCGCCATCATTACCCCGCCGCTGGAATATTTCGTGACCGCCGAACGGCACTGGAGCTGGATCCTGTGGCCCCTGGTGGGCGATATCGTGCTGCTCACCCTGCTCATTCACGCCAGCGGCGGACTGACCACACCGCTGACGGCGCTGCTGATGGTGACAGTGGCCGCCGCCAATATCCTCTTGCCCGGGCGCCGGGGCCTGCTGATCACGGCACTGGCCACCATTCTGGTTCTGCTGGAACAGTTCTTCCACGGCCTCCGTGCCCATGAAGAGCCCTTCCAGCTCACCGGCGCGGGCCTGCTAGGACTGTCGCTGTTCGTGGTTTCGCTGATCGTGCGCCAGATCGCGGATCGGCTGGCGCGCAGCGAGGCCCTGGCCGAGCAACAACAGCAGGAAATCGAACAGCTGGAAGAGCTCAATCGGCATATCGTGCAGCGCATGCGTACCGGTATCGTGGTTTTTGATTCGCGGCTGCGCGTTTTGCTATCCAACCGTTCGGCGCGCAATCTCTTTGACGGCCCCCTGGAGGGTCACACCGCGCCCCGGGAACTGGTGGAGGCCTTCCGCGACTGGCAGGCCAATCCCGCCCGCACACCGGAACCCGTGACCGTCTCGCCCGCCGCGCAAACCATCAACATGGGGTTCGCGCACCTGGCGGAAAGCGGCGATGCTCCCGTCATCGCCTTCCTGGAAGACCACTCCCGCGTGGTTCAAGAAGCCCAGCAGCTCAAACTGGCCTCGCTGGGCCGCATGTCCGCCACCATTGCCCATGAGATCCGCAATCCGTTGAGCGCCATCCGCCATGCCGCCGGACTGCTCGCCGACGATCAACGCGACACCGCGGACACGCGCCTGCTGGATATGATCGAGAATCACGTCAACCGGGTGGACGCCATCATCAATGACGTGCTCTATCTCTCGCGCCGACCCACCGGCAATGTCGAGCGCCGCCCCCTGCGGGAAGTGCTGGAAGAAATCCGGAGCCGCTGGCTGGAACAGGACATTGCCGGAGACAGCCTGGTGATCCGGGAAAAAGCGCCCGGAGTCGAGGTTCGCTTCGACATGCTCCAGCTGACCCAGGTGCTGGACAACCTCATCGGCAATGCCCGGCACCACGGCGGCGAAAACACCAGGATTACCCTGGAGATCGGCGTGCACGAAGCCACCGGACTGCCCCGGCTGAGTGTGCTTGACAATGGTCCCGGCGTGCCGGAAACGGTGCATTCGCAACTGTTCGAGCCTTTCTTCACCACCGAACAGAACGGCACGGGTCTGGGTCTGTTCGTCTGCCGGGAGTTGTGCGAGGCCAATCAGGCGCGTCTGGATTATGAAGCCGGCCATGAGGGTGCGTGCTTTGTGATAACCTTTTCCCATCCCGAACGCGTTTTCGAATAGCCATGACCGCATTCAATGAACAATCCGTGCTGGTGGTGGACGACGAAGCGGACCTTCGGGAGCTGCTCACCATCAGCCTGGGCCGCATGAAACTCGACGCCCATGCGGTAGCCACGGTTCGGGAAGCGCGCGACGAGCTCGCGCGCGCGGAATACGATCTGTGCATCACGGACATGAGCCTGCCCGACGGCAACGGCATTGAACTGGTCCGTCACATCAACGCACGCATGCCGGAAACGCCGGTGGCGGTCATTACCGCCTACGGCAGCATGGAAACCGCCACGGAAGCGCTCAAGGAAGGCGCCTATGACTTTATCGCCAAGCCGGTGTCGCTGGACCGGCTGCGCGAACTGGTGCAGGACGGGCTGGGCATTCGCGGCGACCGCCCCGGCGAGGAGCAGGCGGGCGAGCTGATCGGCGCTTCGCCGGCCATGAACCAGCTACGCGAACAGGCGCGCAAACTGGCCCGCAGTCAGGCACCGGTGTACATCAGCGGCGACTCCGGTACGGGCAAGGAGCTGGTCGCGCGCCGGATTCACGCGCTGGGCCCGCGCCGCGACGAACCCTTTGTACCGGTGAACTGTGGTGCCATTCCCACCGAGCTCATGGAAAGCGA
>CAZHGU010000025.1:7552-10434 GCA_964532105.1 uncultured Alcanivorax sp.
CTATCCGACGGGGCCTGGCAGGCCCTGAAGCGCTATCCCTTCCCCGGCAATGTGCGTGAACTGGAAAACATCCTGGAGCGGGCCCTGACCCTTTCGGAAGACGCCGTGATCCGGGAGGACAATCTGCAGCTGCCCGCCGAGCGCGCACCCGCCACGTCAGCCGGGGGCGCAAGTTCCGGCCGGCCGCCGGACCAGCCGCTGGAGGACTATCTCTCCGAAATCGAAAAGGAGGAAATCCTCAAGGCCCTGGAGGAAACCCGCTGGAACCGCACGGCGGCGGCGGGCCGGCTGGGCATGACCTTCCGGTCCCTGCGATACCGGCTGAAGAAACTCCAGCTGGATGAAACCAGCCCCGAATAATCCTGCGCCACCTTTATTATTCCGGCTTCGGTGCATAGGGCCCGGGTTCCAGCGGCGGCGTGTCACCGTCCATCAGGGCCGCGATCAGACGGGCCGTGCCGGGCGCAGCCGCCAGACCATTGCGGTAATGACCGGTGGCCAGATAGAGCCCGTCGTGGCCCGGTACCGGACCAATCAGGGGCGCTTCGCGCCGAATGCCGGGCCTTGTGCCGGCCCATTGCAGCACCGGCTCATGATCGCGCAGGGGCGGCCACAGGGCTTCGGCGGCCCGGCGCAACTGCCGTGCGGCGGCCGCGGTCGGGCGCATATCGTCATCGTCCTCGCGCAGGGTGGAACCGGCCAGCAGACTGCCGTCGGCGCGCGGTACCAGATAGCCTTCGCGGCCCAGCAGGATGCGGCCGGGCCCGTTCACCAGGGGCGGATAGCGCAGCATTTCCCCCTTGGCCGGCATGAGCGGCCAGTCCAGGCCCAGGGGCTGCAACAGGGCCCGGCTCCAGGCGCCGGCCGCCACCAGCACCCGACGCGCATCCCGATCTCCGTCCCCGACGCGCACGCGCCAGCCGCCGGACACCGGCTCGATACCGGCAACCGGTGCGGACCGAACCGCAACGCCCAGCTCCTGCAGCAGGATGCGTACCCCGGTGAGAAAACGCGGATTGCGCACCACCCCCACCTCCGGCAACCAGAGCACCTCGGTGTCGGGCAAACCGGGTTCCACGGCCGGCGCCCGCAATGTCTCCAGCGCCATGGATTCGCGTCGGGCCCAGCCCCGGGCCTGATCCCGTTCGTCGGCGGCAAAGACCAGCATGCCCGGCACCCGGACTTCCGCGTCCGGACCGCCGATGGCCGCGATTTCGCTCGCCAGGGCTTGATATTCCTCTACGGCAGGCCGACAAAGCCGGGTAATCGAGTGCGGATGCCGCCAGGGGAACAACGGCGAGAGAATCCCCCCGCCGGCCCAGGACGCGGACGGACGACTGGCGGCCGCATCCAGCACTTCCACCTCATGGCCGCGCGCGGCCAGCACCCGGGCCGAACAAAGCCCCACGATGCCCGCGCCAATGATCACCAAATCCTGCATTGCTCCGGTCCCGGATGCCGCGTCCGGGGCCCATGATACGTCAGATGGCTAACAGGCTGTTGAGAAACCCCTCGCGCACTCAGCGTGGCCTGAAGCGTGCAAGGGGGTTCAACAGCCTGCTAGCCCGGATGTTGCACCAAATGCCATGCATTTCGCGCCGCGGCTGTTCGTCGTCAGGCGTGCTCGCGACTGAAGGCGTAGCAGGAACTACGGCTGAAGGAGCATGTGCGCCTGACGGCGAACAGACCAAGCGAAATGCGTGGCAAGCGTAGCCGTGACAAGGCGGTAGCGCGTCTGAATTAAGCAGAATGCGCTCACTTGGGCACTTCCCAGCGATCTCCGGAGCGGTTTGGTGCAATATCCGGGCTACTTTCGGGGACAATCCAGCAACTCCTCCGCGTCCGTGCTGCGAATACGGCCGGTATTGGCGATCACCAACCCCTTGTCGGCCACGGCTTCCTGCTCCGCGCAGAAGGTAAAACGGCCGGTATAGCCGTAACTCAATCCCATGGCGTTGTAGCGGACCCGGCGGGCCACATTGTGGTTGTTCACGATGTGCAGACCCTCGGGGCCTTCGTTGACCCGCAGGATACGGGCACCGGAATCCTGACAACGGTTCCCCGCGGCATCCGGTTGGCAATCACGGTGGCCGCCGCCGTCCTCGAACACCAGCCAGCCCTGGTGCCAGTTGCCACCATCAGCGGCACAGCCACCGTCCGGGCCGCGGGCACAGATGGTCGTGGGGATGCCGGAGTGGATCGCATGACCGCGCGTATAGTTGAGCGCGCCGTGGAGCTGCCGCTGCCAGTTGCCCACCTGCATGCGTTCCACCAGATTCTGCCAGGCGGGCACACCCAGGGTCAGCAGGATGGTGGCAATGCCCAGCACCATGAGCAGCTCCAGCAGGGTGAAGCCCTGAGCGTATCGAGCCATGAGGGTCGGCCTCCCTGTTTCCCTTCAGGGCAAGGCAGACTAGCACTGCATCCGGACCTTCAGTGTCCGTTATCTCCGGGCGATCCTGTAAGAGATTTCGCAAGTCGGTGAGCGCCAAACGCGCCCCGCCGTGTCAGTTACCAGCACTCATCCGCAGACTTGCTGGCATTCTTGACTCCCTTCTGCCCCGTGTGGGTAAGGGTCAGATCACCGCACTCATTCAGGCTTTTGGCTTTGGCCCGTTGCGCCGTGGCGGTAAATGAAGAGTCATCCGAAAAGGTTACATTGATATCGTATGTGCCATTTTCGGACTCCGTTCGATAGTCGCAGGTGATGTCATCATCACCGGAATCGTCATAGGTACCGAAACGGGAATAACAGCGCTCCAACTGCGAGGCCACTTCCGTGAGTGCTGCACGCCCTTCGGACAAGTACCCCTTTTCCATCTGGCTCTGGTAGGCCGGATAGCCCACCGCTGCCAGAATGGAAATGATGACCACAACGATCA
>CAZHGU010000026.1:0-9049 GCA_964532105.1 uncultured Alcanivorax sp.
CCCGGTCCGGGCTTCCTGGCCGTATTCCATCCTGATCAGCTTGCTGCCCAGGGTCCGCCGCAGAATGGCCTGTTTCTGGCCGCTGCTGATGGCCCGTTTGTGCACGTAGAATTCATCCGGGTTGACCGAGCCCTGGACCACGGTTTCGCCCAGGCCATAGGAAGCGGTAATGAACACCACTTCGTCGAAGCCGGACTCGGTGTCCATGGAGAACATCACGCCGGCGGCGCCCTTGTCGCTGCGCACCATCTGCTGCACGCCGGCGGACAGCGCTACCTGGTCGTGGTCAAAGCCCTGGTGCACGCGGTAGCTGATGGCCCGGTCGTTGAACAGCGAAGCGAAGACTTCCTTGATGGCCTGAACCACCTGATCCACGCCGCGGATGTTGAGGAAGGTCTCCTGCTGACCGGCGAAGGAGGCTTCGGGGAGATCCTCGGCGGTCGCCGACGAGCGTACCGCCACCGCCGGCTCGCCGGCCATTTGCGCGTAGCTGTCGCGGATCTGGCGGTCCAGCTCGGGCTGCAGCGGCGCCTGTTCCACCCAGCCGCGGATTTCCTCGCCGGCGCGCGCCAGCGCCACCACGTCATTGACGTCCAGTTCGCCCAGCTTCTGATTGATCTTGCCGGTCAGGTCGTTGTGTTCGAGGAAATCGCGATAGGCCTGGGCCGTGGTGGCAAAACCGCCCGGCACATTGACCCCGGCCGCGGCGAGCTTGCTGATCATTTCCCCCAGGGACGCATTCTTGCCCCCGACTCGTTCCACGTCACCCTTGCCCAGGTCCTGAAACCAGACTACGTACTCCGCCAAGGTATGCTCCCTTCATTGTCCGCGATATGGGTTTCGACGGCCGGTCCCCCGACCGGGAGCCGGCAATTGTACTGAAAATGAGACGCTTTTGCTCGCCTGCCCGGGCGTGGCCGGCTCAGGCCGCCCCGCGCGCGGCCTCGGAACGCCGGAATACGGGCCGGCCGGGTTCGGAGACCTCCGGCGCGAAGGCATAGCCCTGCTCCGCGAAGCCGGCCAGATCGGCCTCGGTGCGCGGGTTGTTGCGGATGATCCAGGCGGTCATGAGCCCGCGCGCTTTCTTGGCACTGAAGCTGATAACCTTGTACTGGCCGTTCTTCTCGTCCTGGAAAACCGGTTCAATCACATCCGCGTCCAATTGGTCCTGGTTAACCGCTTTGGCGTATTCATTCGAAGCCAGATTCACCAGCACACCGCTGCCCTCTTCACGCAAGTCCTGGTTGAGCAGCTCCGTAATGGTATCGCCCCAGAAGCTGTACAGGTCCTTGCCGTGTTCGGTGGGCAGTTTGGTGCTCATCTCCAGACGATAGGGCTGCATCAGATCCAGCGGCCGCAGCACGCCATAGAGTCCGGAGAGAATGCGCAATTGCTTCTGCGCGCCCTGCAGCTCCTTGCGGTTGAAGGACTCGATATCGAGACCGGTGTAGACATCCCCCTTGAAGGCGAAAGCGGCCGGTTTGGCATTATCCTCGGTGAAGGGACGCTGCCAGGCGGCATAGCGGTCCACGTTGAGATGCGCGATTTTATCGCTCACCTTCATCAGGCGGGCGATATCGGCGGGCGAATAGTCGCGCAGGTTTTCGATCAGGGTTTCACTGGCGTCCAGCAGGCGCGGCTGGGTGGTTTCCACCGCCGGCCAGGCGGATTCATAGTCCAGTGACTTGGCAGGCGAGACAATGATCAGCATGATACGCCCCGGCTTGTCGCAATTTCGCGCACTATAACACTGGAGCGGGCATGACGCGTATTCTCTTGCTACTGGTCGCCGGGCTGGCCATGGGCGTGGTGCTGTGGAGCTCCTGGCGCGTGGACCGGCGGCTGTTCGCCGGGCTCGCCCTGGCCGCCGGCGTGGCCATGACGGCGCTGGTACTCCAGCTGTTCGACATGGGTGAAAACGAGTGGGAACCGCTGCCCGCCGACCAGATCCGGCTCACCCTGGAGGATCAGAACGTGACCGAATCCGGGGTGCGCCTGACCGGTACCCTGGAAAACCGGGGCAACCGCCCCGTGGGCCGGGTCACGGCCCGGGTCCAGGTGGTGGACTGCGAACAGGAATCGCCCTGCCGGGTGATCGCGGAGGCACCCTTTGATCTGCGGATGCAGGTGCCGCCGCGCAAGAGCTATCCCTTTTCCCACATGATGCGGATGACGGTCACACAGGAGGTGGAAAAGCGTGAATGGCGGGTGCAGGTAAAAAGCGTTTACGGCTATCAGCGCTAGAGTCACAATGCACAGCCATCCCACCCTGACCCGAGGACCGGCATGAGCGCGCTGATTCCCGGCAAGCCCGCCCTGATCGAGCCCGGCGTGCGGCGCGTACTGGGGCTGAATCCGGGCATGATGACGGGCCCGGGTACCAACACCTATCTGGTGGGCGAAAACGAGCTCACCGTGATCGATCCGGGCCCGGCCGACCCCCGTCACGCGGACAACCTTCAGGCCGCCGCCGAAGAGCTGGGCGTGCCCATCCGCCGGGTGCTGGTCACCCACACCCATCGCGACCATTCCCCCGGCGCCTCGGTGCTGGCCGAACGCCTGGATCTGGAACTGCTGGGCCCGGAGGTGCCGGACGACGGGCTTCAGGATGAGCACTGGCAGGCCCACCGGATCCTCGGCGACGGCGACCGGGTCACGGTCGACGGCCGGCCCCTGCGGGCCATTGCCACGCCCGGGCATGTGGGCAATCACCTGTGCTTCCTGCTGGAAGACTCGGGGTTGCTGTTTACCGGGGATCATCTGATTCACGGCTCCACCGTGGTGATCGCCCCGCCGTCGGGCTCCATGAAGGACTATCTGGCCTCGCTGCGGCGGCTGCTGGACGAGGACATCCGCTGCATGGCGCCGGGCCACGGCGAGTTGATCCAGGAGCCCGAAACGGCGCTGAACTGGACCATCGAGCACCGGCTGGAACGCGAGCGCAAGGTGCTGGAAGCGCTGCGGCAACGCCCGGACAGCACGGCAAAGGATCTGGTGGAGCCGGTCTATGTGGACGTGCCGGACTATCTGCACGCCGTGGCGACACTGTCGCTGGAAGCGCACCTGATCAAGCTGTACGAGGAAGATCGGGCCGAGTACCGGGACGGCTACTACCGGGCCCTGGCGTGAGCGGAATCGACCCATGGCAGTCCAACCGGCGGAATTCGAGCCCATTGAGCTGGACGGCCGCCCGCTGATCCGGCGCCTGCGGCCCCTGTTGCCCGAGGATCGGGCCGGGGAATGCTTCCAGCGCCTATGCGCGGAACTGCCGTGGGAACAACCCGCCGTGGAGGTGTACGGCCGGCACCATCCGGTGCCCCGGCTGCAGAGCTGGCACGGCGATCCGGAGGCGGAATACCGCTACTCCGGGCTGACCCTCTCCCCCGAGCCCTGGCATCCGCTGCTGGCCGATGTACGCGCGCGTATCGAGCAGGTGTCCGGCATTCGATTCAACAGTGTCCTGGCCAATCTCTACCGCGACGGGCGGGATTCCATGGGCTGGCATGCCGACGATGAGCCGGAACTGGGGCCCGAGCCGCGGGTGGCGTCGCTATCCCTGGGAGCGGAACGGGATTTCGCCCTGCGGCGCAAGGGGGAAACACGCATGGCGTTCAAGTGGCCCCTGGCGCACAACGAACTCTGGCTGATGGAACCGGAGCTGCAACACCACTGGCAGCACAGTCTGCCGCGCCGCAAACGGGTGGAGCAGGCGCGGCTCAACCTGACGTTCCGGTGGGTGCAACCCCCTCCTCGCTGAGGGTGTCCAGCATGCGTGGATCTTCCACGCCGAAGCCCTGAACATAGTCCACGCCGATCTCGCGCAGGCGCTCCCGGATGGCGTCCGTTTCCACGCATTCGGCAATGGTCTCCTTGCCCATGAGATGGCCCATCTCGTTGATGGAACGCACCAGCGCCTGATCGGCCTGATCCTCGGCAATGCCGAGAATGAAGCTGCCGTCGATCTTGATGTAGTCCACGGGCAGATGCTTGAGATAGCCGTACGACGCCAGTCCGGAACCGAAGTCATCCAGCGAGAAACGGCAGCCGAGATCCTGCAGCGCCTCGATGAAATCCGCCGCGTCTTCCAGATTGCTGATGGCGGTAGTCTCGGTCACCTCGAAGCAGACCCGGTCCCGGGGCACGGGATAAAGCTGGAACTGCTCGAACAGGAACTCCGTCAGCCCCGGATCATTGAGCGAATGTCCGGACAGGTTGATGGAGATATGGTCGATGGCGTTGACCAGCCGCTGATTCGCATGCATCCAGCGCAGCACATGCATGACGACCCAGCGGTCCACGGCATGCATGCGATTGTAGCGCTCCGCCGCCTGCACCAGCTCCACCGGGGAGATCAGCTCGCCGTCATCACCCTGCAGCGCGATCAGCACTTCATAGCCGGGGCGGTGCTCGCCCTTTTCGGTGGGCTCGATACGCTGGCAGCGCAGCTGCAGCTTGTCCTGATCCAGCGCCTCGGTCAGCCGCGCGGCCTGCTCCATGATGTCGTCGCGGTGCGCCATGCCCTCGTCGTCGGGCTGATACCGGTGCACCCGGTTGCCGCCCTCCTCCTTGGCGGACTGGCAGGCCGCGTCCGCCGCCTGCATCAGACTGCCCACGGTATCGTTCAGCCCCTGGCGCTCCGCCAGCCCGCAACTGAGGGTTACCGCCTGAACCGGCCCCCCGGGGTTGAACCGGTATTGCTCGATCCGTTCCTTGAGGTTTTCCACGGAGCGCTGGGCGGCGTCCGGTCGCACGCCTTCCAGCCAGATGGCGAATTCATCACCGCCCAGTCGGGCCGTAAGCAGTCCGGGGAAGATCTCGTGAATGATCTCCGCCAGGGACTGCAACAGATTGTCCCCCGCCTCCGGGCCCGCCGTATTGTTGATAACCTTGAACTGATCCACGTCCAGGTGCACCAGACTGGCGTGTTCCACACCGGCTTCGAGACGCTGGCGTACCTGGCGTTCCAGCTCACGACGGTTCAGCAGGCCGGTGAGCTCGTCATGGGTGGCCTGATGCACCATCTGGTTGTACACCCGCTGCACCATGGTTTCGAGCCCACGGTCCACGGCCGGGGCGTCCAGGCTGTCGATGGGTTCCAGTTGCCGCGTGCGCAAATGCTCGGCGAAATCATCCAGGCTGAACTCCTGGATCTTCATGCCCTGGTGGTTCACGAAGACGAAAAGCTGCTGATCCGGAGCCACCCAGGCGAGGCATACGTGTTGATGCTCCTCGCTAACGTCGTGGGACAGGAACCAGTCTCCTTCCTGGTAGCGCCGTGCCCGGGACCGCCAGCGCCGCTGACGTTCATCCAGCTCGCTGTCGTCGGGCAATTCCTCGCTGCCCAGCATGCCCTCGGGCAGCTCGGACATGGGCGGTGCACCCTCTTCCCGGCGTACCTTGACCGAAAGCAGGCGCCGCAGTTCCGACACCAGCTCCTGGTTCTGCAACTGGCTCTGGTCCACCCGGCCCAGCCCTTCCTTGATGGAGGCGAGCAGATTGGACAACTGCTCCTGATCGGGCATGTCCTCGGCGGAGGCCTTCATGCGGTCCAGCACTCCCAGGTATTCGTGCCAGCCGGCGCTGTCCCGGCCCTCGCGCAACAGGGTCTGCACCAGCAGCTGCCGCCAGCCCGCGTCGATCAGCGCCAGCAGCGCCCGGGGCACGGGGCTGCCACCGATGTGCCACTCCAGGGCCTGATCCACCTCCCGGCGCGCCTCGGCCACCTTGTGCTGGCCTTCATAGGCCTCGGTGACGCGCTGAATATTGCGCTGCTGGGATTTTTTCTGGCTTTCACATAGTTCATCCAGATTCTCAAGAGTATCGTTGAAGATACTGATATCTCCGGAAAAATCCTGCACTATGCGATCAATATTCTGGTCGATAGCGTCTTCATGATCCTTCAGGCGCGCATTGCCTCGTACGCCCAACTGGGCAATGCGGTTAAGCATCTGGCGGGCAGGATGTTCATCCTCCTGTAGCACAGCCTCGTCCTGAAGCAACAGGCGCAGAAAGGGCACCTTGAGGCGTTTGATGGCACTGCGCACCCGGTCGCTCAGCGCCGAATTTTCCGCAATCCCCTCGAACAGGTGATGAATGATCTCCGTGGCCTGGGCCACCTCGTCGTCAAGCAAAGGCGGGGATTCGCTCTCCCCGCCCATTTCACCCGCCACGGCCTGCTGAACGCGGTCCTGCAGCGGTGCGTGTTCTGTCCCCGGATCGACGTCGCGCTGCAGCCGTTGCAGCGCTTCGGAAACCACGTCGGAAGGCGCCACCCGGCCCCCCTCTTCGGCCGCCGAACGGGAACCGGTTTCGCTTGTGGTGCCGCGCGAACGCTCCATGATGCGCCGCGCCGTTTCATAGGCCTGATTCGCCATGGCCTGCTGGCGGGCAAAGGCGGCCGAAGGAGACTCACGCCCCGGCGCCCCGCCCGCCACGGATTCGGTCGGCACCGGTTCGGAATGGCCCCCGTCGTACGGCTGCTCCACCCCGCCGTCCGATTCCCGGGAAGCCGGCGACTCCGTAGCGGGGTCCTGATGGTCGTCATTATCGGCGGCCGGGGTTTCCGGCTCTTCACCGGAATGCACCGAATAGTGCTCGCTCAGATACCGGGCTACATCCAGGTCCGGCAGCACGCCCGCTTGAGCCATGGCGCGGTTGATCCTTTCATAGACGGAGCCCAGTTCCGCTACCACGGCGGCGTCAAAAATCTCGAGAACGCGACGTTCCACCCGCTTGGACAGTCCCAGGGGCTTGAGCGCCTTGCCGAAGGCGGAACAGACCACGGCCGGATGCAGCGGATTGTGGCGCGCCGCCAGGGAGGTGTTGAACAGATCATCAAAGCGCAACTGCAACGGCAGCAACTGCTCGTGGAAATTGCCCTCCGCCCGCGAAGCCATGACCTTGAGGGTGAGCCAGTCCTCGAACATCTCCTTGTCCACCAGCGACAGCCGGCTTTCCTGCTGTTCCTCCAGGGAGAAATCCATGGCCTGTTCCGGCGTTGCCCCCGCGAACAGCGACTCCATGGGCTCGGTGACGGCTTGCAGAAAATGCCGGCTCACGGTTTCCGCGTTACTCGAAAGGGCGTTGATGGCGGCGAACCAGGGATGCTGCTGCTCGTTGTTGATTTCCTGATCCGCGGATTCCTTAAGTGCGTCCGTCACCCGGGGGAAAAAGTCTTCCAGGCAAGCCGTCAGCGCCTGGCGCAGTACCTTACGCACCGATTCCAGCACGGGGCCCGGGGCGACCCGGCTCGAGCCCGCATTCGCCGCCGGTGCATCCGAGCTTTCACGATGGGTACGCACATGATTCTGCAGCGCCAGCAGATCCGTGGGGTTGGGGTGGTCGAACTGCAACCCGGCGCCGCCGTCCAGGGTGCGCGCTACCCGGGCCGGCAGCGTGATTTCGCGCTGGCCCCGGCTGCCGTCCACCAGCAGGGTCAGGGCCACCGACTGTCCGGCTTCCAGCGGATAACGCGCCCCGCCGGACTGACCCTGATCCACGAAACGTACCAGAACACCACCCAGACAGAAGTCCGCTATGCGGCACTGCCGGTTGCCCTGCCCTTCAATAGCCAGCTTGCCGGTCAGGTTGACCGGGTGGCGAATATAGGCGCGCTGATTCCGATCCTGCATCCGTGTGCTCATTGCTGAACCGCGTCCAAGCCGTGAATCTCCTTTGTACCTGTACCGGGCCCCGTGAGCAAGTCATTGATCAGCGGCGCAAAGGCAACTTTCCCCGCCCGCTTGTTGTCGGATAGAGTTGGCAGGCTGTTGAACAACCCGTTGCGCACTCAGCGTGGCCAGAAGCGTTCCGCTGGTGTGCGTGGTTGCGACGGAGAGGGTGGTCCCCCTCCCGAGCGACCCTGTGCAGCAGGTGGGCACTTCAGGCCTCGCTCGACGGGGCTTTCAGGCTGGTCCGCAACGGGTTGTTCAACAGCCTGCCAGGCATGGGCCGAAGCACGGCCATGCTTTATACTGACGGTTATTGTCCAACAAGCCAGGATCATCATGATACAACACCCCATCGGACCGCGCGGCCTGTTTATTCTGCTCTCGCTGGCCGTGCTCGCGCCCGCCACCTGGGCGCTGATGAACGGCGAGTCGGAAAAGGCCACCGAGGGATTGTCCCCTTCGACCGAACAAAAGGGCGCAGCCGAGGAAATCGTCGATCGCCTGGATAGCCATTACCGGGAGCTGTCATTCAATGACGAGCTCTCCGCGCGGGTCTGGCAGAACTATCTCGATAACCTGGACCCCAACCGCGTCTATTTCACCCGGGGGGACATCGACTCCTTCCGCTCGGTGCGCGAGCAGCTGGATGATCAGCTCGCCGACGGCGAACTGAGCGCCGGTTTCGATATTTTCCGGGTCTATCGTCAGCGCATGGATGAACGGCTGAACTATCTGCTGGGCCGCCTGGATGAGGGCCTGGATTCGCTGTCCTTCGACCAGGAGGAAACCCTGCGCGTGGATCGCGCGGACGCGCCCTGGCCCGAAGATGAGGCCGCCCTGCACGATCTCTGGCGCCGGCGGCTGAAAAACGCTGTGTTGTCCATGCGGCTCAACGACGTCGAGGACGACGACATCGTCGAGCGCCTGCGGCGGCGTTACGAGGGCCAGCGCAACCGCATGAAGCAGAACACCAGCGAGGATGTGTTCCAGATCTACATCAATGCGCTGACGCAGACCTATGATCCGCACACTTCCTATTTCACGCCGCACCGCTCGGAGAATTTCGATATCAGCATGAGCCGGTCGCTGGAGGGCATCGGCGCGGTGCTGCAGTCCGAGGACGAATACACCAAGGTGATCCGGCTGGTTCCGGGTGGTCCGGCGGCGAAGAACGGCCGGCTCCATCCGGCTGATCGCATCGTGGGCGTGGCCCAGGGCGAGGACGGCGACATGGAAAACGTCATCAGCATGCGCCTGGACGAGGTAGTGGACAAGATCCGCGGGGCCAAGGGCTCCATTGTGCGGCTGAAGGTCATTCCCCATGACGCCTCCAATGACCACGACACCATGGCCCGGTCGGCCACCCGCAGGAACGCCTT
>CAZHGU010000026.1:9059-10248 GCA_964532105.1 uncultured Alcanivorax sp.
GGTGGAGCTCAAGGAACAGGCTGCAAGCAAGGAGATTCTCGAGCTGGGTGAAAACGATAATCGGCGCATCGGCGTCATCCGCATCCCGGCCTTTTACATGGATTTCGAGGCCGCGCGGCGCGGCGACCCGGACTATGCCAGCACGACCCGGGATGTGGCCCAGCTGATCATGGAGCTCAAGGACGAGGATCTGGACGGACTGATGGTGGATCTGCGGGATAACAGCGGCGGCTCGCTGCAGGAAGCGATCAAGCTGGTTTCGTTGTTCATCGACTCCGGCCCCACCGTCCAGGTGCGCGACAACCGCAATGACGTCCAGGTGGAATCGGACCAGTTACCCGGTGCGCTCTACCGCGGGCCCATGGCGGTGCTGGTCAACCGCTACAGCGCTTCGGCGTCGGAGATCTTCGCCGGCGCCATGCAGGACTATGGCCGGGCGCTGGTCGTGGGCGGGCAGACCTTCGGCAAGGGCACGGTGCAATCCCTGATGGAGCTCAATCACGGCGAACTCAAAATGACCCGGGCCAAGTTCTACCGCGTCTCGGGCGCGAGCAATCAGCACCGGGGCATTCTGCCGGATCTGCAACTGCCCTATGCGGTGGACAAGACCCAGATCGGCGAAAGCGCGCTGGACAATGCCCTGCCCTGGGACGTCATTGACGCGGCGGACTATGATCCCGTGGCCAATCTGGATCCACTCATGCCCCGGCTGCGGGAAGCACACAAGGAGCGCATGAAGGACAATCCGGAATTCGACTATGTCCGCAGCCAGATCGATCTGATCGAGGCCAGCCGTGAGCGCGAACGGGTAACGCTGCACGCGGAAAAACGCCGCGAGCGCGAGCGTGAGCGGGATGAAAAACGCCTGACCATTGAAAACGAACTCCGCGAGCACCGGGGCAAGGAACCGGTGGAGTCCATGGAAGAACTGGAAGAACTCCGCGAAGAGGAAGCCATGGAGGCGGCTCGCAACCCGGATTCCGAACGCGAGGGCCCCGATCCGCATCTGCGCGAGGCCGCACGCATCCTGTCGGATCTGGCGGATCTGAGTGGTGATCAGGGCCAGGTGGCGGGCCGGCCCTGACCGCCACCGGGCGCCCGTGCACGCGGGATGCCCTCCGCTTCCGTGTTTGCTGTAGAATGCGGCGCCATTGCTCGCATTCGGCACGGATCCTTCATGGCTCGCAAC
>CAZHGU010000027.1:0-10094 GCA_964532105.1 uncultured Alcanivorax sp.
ACGCCTTCGCGACCCTGCTCCACCAGCGCGGCCAGGGTCTCGGCCGCCGGCGCGATGCGGGACTCGATGCGCTCGGCCACGCCGGCTTCTTCCCAGTAGGGCCGCGCCATGGCGATCCATTCCTCGTTGTAGTCGCAGGCCAGGATGCGGCCGTCGTCGGGCAGGGCCAGTGCCATGGCCAGGGCGCTGTAGCCGGTAAAGGTGCCGATCTCGATCACCTCGCGCGCGTTCAGCATTTTCACCAGCAATTGCATGAACTGGCCCTGCTCCGGCGCGATCTGCATGTTGTGTTCGGGCAGTGCCGCGGTTGCCTCGCGCAGCCGCTTGAGCACGTCCGGCTCTCGCAGGGAAACGTCCAGCAGGTATTGATGCAGCGTATCGGTCAGGGGTGTGGTGCGATTCGACATGAGATACCTCGACGACCTGTTCCGGTTCAGATGGAATGATTCAATTCCGGATAATGGCGAAAGATACCATCCTCGTTGAACGGAATCCGGCGCGGTGAATCCAGATAGGCCGCTATGCGCTCCAGTCTGGCCACCCGGTCGCGCAGGGCCATCAGATCCGGGTGCCGCTCGGCCATGTGTTCCATGGCGGCGGGGAAGGCGTATTCCAGGCCCGTCAGCACCTGAAACAGGGACAGGTCCACATGCGACAGGCTGCGGCCGATCATCCAGGGCGCGCCGCCGCCGTTGCCGTTGAGCACGCGCTCGAAATAGCCCAGAAACTTCGGCAGCCGTTCGCGCACGAAGACTTCCGCGGTGCGGCGGGCTTCGTCCTTTTGTTCTTCATAGAACAATTCCGGCGAAATCGGGTGATGAACATCATGGGCTTCCACCACCAGGTCCGCGATGGTGAGCTCCAGCTGCAGGGCCCAGTGCCGGCCTTCCTCGGACCCGGGCGAGAGATCCAGCCGCGGGCCCAGAAAATCCAGGATATTGGCGGTCTGGCCGATCAGCTGTTTGTCGGCCTGCAGGAAGGGCGGCGCGAAGGGCGGCCGGCAGCCGTCCATGGCCTCCGCCACGGCGCCCGCCCCTTCTTCGCGGCCCACGTCCACATAGTCGGCCCCGCCGGCTTCCAGGGTCAGCCGGATGAATTCCCCGCGGCCCTGGATGCCGGGCCAGTAATAGAGGCGATAGGTCATGGCAGCCTCTCCGGATCAGCCAGACAGGATTCCCCGTTGATTGTGCATCGCACGGATGGCCGGGATGAACCGGCGTCTCTCCGATTTGTTTGCTACGGCGGTGCGGTTGTCCGGGTCAGGTGTGAATGAACCCAATTTGGCCCGGAAGAACCTGCATAAATTGGCACGAACGTACAAAATGTGTACCTGGTCAGGCCGTCCCGGCCGCTGCAGGATACGGGAGGCCGCAATGCACGAAACCGAGGAGCAGGCATGGCAAAGCAGGTCCAGGCGCACACCGATGATGTACTGGCGGATCACGACGCCGTGGGGCTGGCCGAAGCCATCCGGCGCCGGGAAATCTCGCCCCGGGAAGCGGCGGAGGCGGCCATGGCTCGCATTCAGGCCGTTGATGGTGAGTTGAATGCCGTGGAGCAGGCCCGTTTCGAGGAAGCCGTGTCGAACCTCGGCGATCTCGGCCGGGGCGGTTTCGCGGGTGTGCCCACCATGATCAAGGACAATATGGACGTGCGCGGCTGGCCCACCCGGCATGGCGCCATCGCCTTTACCCCGCCCGTGGCGGACAAGAATGATCCCTTTGTGGATCAGTTTCTCGATCAGGGCTTTACCGTGCTGGGCAAGACCCGGCTGCCGGAATTCGGCTTCAACGGCAGCACCGAGTTCCAGAGCGAGGAGCCGGTGCGCAATCCCTGGCACACGGACTATACCGCGGGCGGTTCCTCGGGCGGCGCGGCGGCACTGGTGGCGTCGGGCGCGCTGCCCATTGCCCACGGCAACGATGGTGGTGGCTCCATCCGGATTCCGGCCGCCGCCAGTGGTCTCATCGGTCTGAAGTCCACGCGCGGGCGGCTGGTGAAATCCCTGGCCTCGCGTTCCCTGCCGGTGAATCTGATCAGCGAGGGCGTGTTGACCCGGACGGTGCGCGACACCGCCCGTTTTCTGGTCGAGGCGGAACGTTATCACAAGCCGCGCCGGGTGTCCCCGGTGGGCCTGGTGGAGGGGCCGCCCAACCGGCGGCTGCGGCTCGGGATGGTGGTGGATTCCATTACCGGCACGCCCACCGACGAGGAAACCCGGACCGTGGTGCAGGAAACGGCGCGTCAGCTGGAGCGACAGGGCCACACCGTGGAAGAGATCCCGGCGCCGGTGCCGGATCGTTTCATGGAGGATTTCAAGACCTATTACGGTTTCATGGCCTTCATGATGAGCCGTTTCGGCCACCGGATGATGGCGCCGGATTTCGATCCGGACAAACTCGACGGCCTGACGAAGGGCCTGGCCGAATATTATGCCGGGCGCAAGCGCAAGACCCCGGCCATGCTGACGGTGCTGCAACTGAGCCGCTTCCACTATGCTCGGGTCATGAAGCGTTTCGACGGCGTGCTTTCGCCGGTGCTGGGCCATACCGTGCCGGAGCTGGGCTGGCTCAACCCCAATGTGCCCTTTGAGACCCTGTTCGAGCGGCTCATCCAGTACGCGTCCTTTACACCCGCCAATAACGCTTCCGGCGGACCGGCCATTTCGTTGCCCATGGGCCTGTCCCGGGCGGGCACGCCCATCGGCGTGCAGTGCTCCGCCGCCCACGGCGACGAGCGCACCCTGCTGGAACTGGCCTTCGCGCTGGATCAGGATCCGGGGTGGCAAAAAATCAAGTAGCAAGGCGCAAGGGGCAAGGAGCAAGAAAAATGGAAAGGGCGCCGAAAGGCGCCCCTCTTTATTTTCTTGCCACTTGTTACTTGCTACTTGCCACTCTTGTCAGTACACCGGCTTCATGTTGGATTTTTCCGGCCGGTTTTCCGGGTGCAGTTGGCGGTTCAGCTGCCAGGCGGCTTCGTCCACCAGCAGCTTGATGTCGTCATGGCGCTGGGGGTCGTATTCCACGGCCGCGGCATGGACCCGGGGGGCGCGCTCGGGGTCGTCCACATGGCGATATTCCGACAGGGCCGCATTAATGCGTTCCAGCACCCGGTCCACCCGGGCCTGGTCGCAGTTGGGCAGCAGGATGGCGAATTCGCCCGTATCCACCCGGCCGCGCACATCGGATTCCCGGGAGCTCGTGAGCAATATATCCGCGAACCGGCTCAACAGACGATCGGCCATGGCATGGCCGTGGAGCGGACTCTGGATGTCGCCCTCGCCCAGCTGGAAAAACGCCAGGGTGGCCGGATGACGGAAGCGTTCGCAGAAGGTCAGGGTCTGGCGGGCCAGCGCATAGAAACCGTCCGGGTCCGACAGGCCGGTGAGCGCGTCCAGGGTGCCGGCGCGCGGAGCGTCCAGTTCCCGCTCGGCGATGTTGGCCAGATCCCGCAGCAGCACCAGATCCTCTTCCGGAAATTCATGGGGCCGGGCGTCGCAGACACAGAGGGTGCCCACGCGGCTGCCGTTGCCGGCGGCAACGGGGCAGCCCGCATAGGCGGCAATGCCGGGATCGTCGGTGACATAGGGGTTGTCCGCGAAGCGCGGATCGACACCGGCGTCGGACACCACCAGAAAGTCGTCGTCGTGCAGCGCATGGCCGCAGAAGGAATACTCGCGGGGAATCTCGTGCAGGTCCAGCCCGCAGCTGGCCTTGATCCAGAGCCGTTCGTCGTCCACCAGCGTGAGCATGGCCCAGGGGGTGTCCAGCATGCGGCGGGCGATGCGGCAGAGCCGGTCGAAACGTTCCTCCGGCGGCGTGTCCAGCAGGCGCAGCGAATGCAGTGTATCCAGCCGGAAAGCTTCCTCGGCGGTCTTGCGCGGCGGTTCCATGGCGACCTCCAGGCGGAGCGCGCGGCCTTCCTTAAAAGCAATACCTCGACTCGATTATGGTGCTTTTTTGAGCAACCGGGAACCGGGATCTGCTTCAAAAATGGGCATTCCGACGGGAGGCGCCCACGGCCTTACCCCGCCGGGGCCGGATTCGCTATCCTGCGCGTCCGCCCGGGCAAGGGAGAGAACGCATGCATGAAGTGAACTGGCGCCGGGATACCGCCGCCATTTGGCGTTCGCGCACGGCCACCCTGCGGCCGGTGCGCCATCTGGATCCGGTGTGCCTGGCGGACCTGCTGGGCGTGGATACCCAGAAGGCGCAGCTGGTGGACAACACCGAACGCTTTCTCGCCGGCCGGCCCTGCAACCATGTGCTGCTCTGGGGCAGCCGGGGTACGGGCAAGTCCTCGCTGGTCAAGGCTGTGCTCAACGAATACGCCGAGCAGGGCCTGCGGCTGATCGAGGTGGACAAGGATGATCTGCTGGTACTGCCCGAGATCGTGGACGACATCCGCGAGCGGCCCCAGCGCTTCATCATTTACTGCGACGATCTGTCCTTCGGTGAGGGCGAACACCAGTACAAGCACCTCAAGAGTGTGCTGGAAGGCTCCATCGAGCTGCCGCCGGACAATGTCTGTCTCTACGCCACCTCCAACCGCCGTCATCTGATGCCCGAATACGAGCGCGAGAACCAGGCCACCCGGGTGGTGGACGGCGAGATTCACCACGGCGAGACGGTGGAGGAAAAGCTCTCGCTGGCGGATCGCTTCGGACTCTGCCTGTCCTTTTATCCGGTCAGCGAGGCGCAGTATTTCGCCATGGTGGATTATCTCTTTCCCGAGGTGAGCGACCGGGAAGAGCTGCATGTGCTCGCCCGGCGCTTCGCCATCGACAAGGGGGTGCGTTCCGGACGCACCGCGCGGCAGTTCTACAGCCAGTATGCGGACCGGTTTTGACCCGGTCCGGGTGCTGGCCTATGCTTGGCCCGTCATCTTCATCAGGGTGAGCCCGATGTGCAGCAAGCGAGTTCGGTCATGAGTCCTTCGGGCAGCGCTCCCATCTACACACCCGATGTGCGCGGACGTCCCTGGTACCCGGATCCGCCCACCCGCTTTTCACGCTGAAGCCTGTTACCGTGATGCCGTGCCCGTGGGGTACGGTCGCCTGAACCTGCCGGGTAAAGGGTTCCCATGACGCTTGCCGCCATTGTTCTGCTGCCGTTTCTGTGCGCCCTGCTGCCGCCCCTGGTGGCCGGCGGTGCCGAGCGCCGTACCGGCTGCGCGCTGACGGCCGCCCTGGCGCCGCTGATCGGCCTGGTGCTGTTGCTGGGTCATGCCGAAGCGGTGTTCAACGGCCAGGTGCTGATTCAGCACCGCGACTGGATTCCGTCGCTGGGGTTGAATCTGGCCTTCCGGCTGGACGGCCTGTCCTTCCTGTTCGCCTTTCTGGTGCTGGGCATCGGTCTGCTCATCATTCTCTACGCGCGCTACTACCTCTCCGAACAGGAGCGCAACGGCCGCTTCTATGCCCAGCTGCTGCTGTTCATGGGCGCCATGCTGGGCATTGTGCTGGCGGAAAATCTGCTGCTGATGATGGTGTTCTGGGAGCTGACCAGCATCAGCTCCTTCCTGCTGATCGGTTTCTGGAATCACGACACCAACGCGCGCAAGGGTGCGCGCATGGCGCTCACCGTGACCGGGCTGGGCGGGTTGGCCTTGCTTGCCGGTGTGTTGCTGATCTGTGATATCGTGGGCAGCTTCGCGCTCACGGAGGTGCTCGCCGCGGGCGATCAGCTGCTCGCCCATGAATACTATCCGGTGCTGCTGGTGCTGGTGCTGACCGGCGTGTTCGCCAAGTCCGCCCAGTTCCCCTTCCATTTCTGGCTGCCCCACGCCATGGCCGCGCCCACGCCCGTGAGCGCCTATCTGCATTCCGCCACCATGGTGAAGGCCGGCGTTTTTCTGCTGGCGCGGCTCTATCCGGCCCTGGCCGGCTCCCAGCTGTGGTTCGAGCTGGTGGTGGGCGCGGGCATGATCACCTTTCTGGGCGGCGCCTTTCTGGCGCTGTTCAAGCATGATCTGAAGGGATTGCTGGCCTGGTCCACGATCAGTCACCTGGGCCTGATTACCCTGCTGTTCGGCCTGAGCACCCCGCTGGCGGCGGTGGCCGGTGTCTTTCACATCATCAACCACGCCACCTTCAAGGCCTCGCTGTTCATGGCGGCGGGTATCATCGATCACGAAACGGGCAGCCGGGACATGCGCCGGATCAACGGGCTCTGGCGTTACCTGCCCCATACGGCGGCGCTGGCCATGGTGGCCTCGCTGGCCATGGCCGGCGTGCCGCTGATGAACGGCTTCCTGTCCAAGGAAATGTTCTTCAGCGAGGCGTTGCAGACCCGGGGACTGGGGAATTTCAGCTGGATCGTGCCGCTGTTCGCCACCCTGGGCGGACTCTTTTCCGTAGCCTACTCGGTGCGCTTTATCCATGATGTCTTCTTCAACGGCGAACCCGTGAACCTGCCAAAGTATCCGCCGCATGAACCGCCGCGCTACATGAAAGTACCGGTGGAAATTCTGGTGGGGCTGTGCCTGCTGGTGGGCGTGCTGCCGGGGCTGATCGTGGGCCCGGTGCTGGCCGTGGCGGCCGGAGCGACCCTGGGCGGTGCGTTGCCGGATTATCATCTGGCGGTCTGGCACGGCTTCAACCTGCCGTTGCTGATGAGTCTGCTCGCCATGGGCGGCGGTCTGACGGTCTATGCGTTTCGTTATCGGCTTTATGCCATCCAGAATCGCTTCTCCAGCATTAATGCCAACCTGTTGTTCGAGCGGGCCGTCCAGCGGTTGATTCTTGTCTCCGGCCGGATCACACAACGGCTGGAAAACGGTTCATTGCAGAGCTATGCGGCCTGGCTGACCGGCAGCGCCGTGGTGGTGTTGGCCGTGGCCCTGCGGCCCCTGGCGGACTGGCAGGGCGAACGGGAGCTTGGCCCGGTGGACGGTTTTGCCCTGGTGGCCACGGCCATGCTGGTGGTGGGCGCGGTGGGCACGGCCGTTTTTCATCGGCAGCGGTTGCTGGCGCTGTTGTTGCTGTCCGTGGCCGGACTGGTGGTGGCGCTGATCTTTGCCCGGTTCTCGGCGCCGGATCTGGCGCTGACCCAGTTGTGCGTGGAGGTGGTCACGATCCTGCTGTTGATGCTGGCCCTGTACTTTCTGCCCACGCGCAGCCGGCCGGACTCGAGCGGCTGGCGCATTGGCCGGGACATGGCCATTGCCGGCGGAGCCGGCCTGACCGTGGGCGGCGCGGCCTGGGCCATCATGACCCGCACGCACGAGCGCATTTCCGATTTCTTCCTCGAGCACAGCGTGCCCGAGGGCGGCGGCAGCAATGTGGTCAATGTGATTCTGGTGGATTTCCGGGGCTTCGATACCCTGGGCGAGATCACGGTCCTGGCCATCGCCGGACTGGGCATCTATGCCCTGCTTCATGATCTGCGCCTGCCCCATGCGCGGTTCGACAGCGACGGCCGGCGCTGGGCGCGTGATGCCCATCCCATGATCCTGACCACCATCAGCCGGCCCCTGCTGCCGCTGGCGCTACTGGTGGCCGCCTACATCTTCCTGCGCGGTCACAACATGCCGGGCGGCGGCTTTATTGCCGGCCTGGTGGCCTCGGTGGCGCTGGTGCTGCAGTACCTGGCCAGTGGTGTGCGCTGGGTGCATGAACGCGCGCCCCGGGATTATCACCCGGTGGTGGCCCTGGGGCTGCTGGCGGCGGGCGCCACCGGGATGGCGAGTCTGGTTTTTGATGCGCCTTTCCTGACGTCGGCCCATGGCTATGTGCACTGGCCCCTGGTGGGCAAGGTGCATCTGGCCAGCGCCATTGCCTTTGACGTGGGTGTCTTCCTGACGGTGGTGGGCGCGACCCTGCTGATTCTGGTGAATCTGGGCAAGCTGACCGCCGTGGACGAAAAGACCGGAGGACAGGCCTGATGGAACTGCTGCTGTCTGTCATGATCGGCACTCTTACCGCCACCGGCGTCTATCTGATCCTGCGCGCGCGCACCTTCCCGGTGGTGATGGGGCTGACGCTGCTCGGGTATGCCGTGAACCTCTTTCTGTTTGTCTCGGGCCGACTGGTGACGGGCGAACCGCCGGTGATCGGCGCTTCGGAGAATCCGTCCGATCCGCTGCCCCAGGCCCTGGTGCTTACCGCCATTGTGATCGGTTTCGGCATGATCGCCTTTGTGGTGGTGCTGGCGTTGCGCGCCCGCGGCGAGCTGGACAGTGATCATGTGGACGGCCGCGGCGGGGAGGATCATTGATGGAACATCTGATCATCCTGCCCGTGCTGCTGCCCCTGCTGGCTGGAATCGCCATGCTCTTGATGGCGCGCTACAGCCTGGCGCTGTGCCGGAGCCTGAGCGTGCTGGCCACAGCCGCGCTGGTGCCCATTACCGGATTTCTGTTGCTGCAGGGACTGGACGGCCCGGCGCGGGTCTATGCCCTGGGGGACTGGCAGCCGCCCTTCGGCATTGTGCTGGTGCTCGACGGCCTCGCCGGTGTCATGCTCGCGCTCACGGCCGTGCTGGCCCTGCCGGCGGTACTCTATGCCTGCCGCGGCGACGACCAGCGCGGGCCCAATTTCCACGCGCTTTTCCAGTTCCAGCTCATGGGCCTGAACGGCGCCTTTCTCACCGGCGATATCTTCAATCTGTTCGTCTTCTTCGAGGTGCTGCTGATCGCCTCCTACGGGCTCATGCTCCATGGCGGCGGAGCGCGGCGCGCTCGGGCCGGGCTGCATTATGTGGTGCTGAATCTCACGGGGTCATCGCTGTTTCTGGTGGCTCTGGGGCTGCTCTACGGTACCGCCGGTACGCTGAACATGGCGGATCTGGCGCTGGCGGTGCGCGCCGCCTCCGGCGACGACGCCGTATTGCTGCATGCCGCCGCCCTGCTGTTACTGGTGGTCTTCGGCCTCAAGGCGGCCCTGCTGCCCTTCTACTTCTGGCTGCCCGCTGCCTATTCCGCGGCCAGTGCGCCCGTGGCGGCGCTCTTTGCCATCATGACCAAGGTGGGGGTCTATGCCATTCTCCGGGTTCATTCGCTGATCTTCGGCCCCCAGGCGGGCGAGCTGACCCATGTGGCCACGCCCTGGCTCTGGCCCCTGGCGCTGGCTACGCTCCTGCTCGGCGGGATCGGCGCGCTGGCGGCGACCCGCTTGAGTGCCACCGTAGCCTGGCTGGTGATTCTGTCCGTGGGCACCCTGCTGGCCGGGGTGGCGCTGGCCACGCCCGCGGCCACGGCGGCGGTGCTCTATTATCTGATTCATTCCACGCTGGCCGCGGCGGCGCTGTTTCTGATCAGTGATCTGGTGGCCCGCGGGCGGGGCGAGACGGGCGACCGGCTCACGGCCGGACCGTCGCCCCAACGGCCCATGCTGCTGGGCGGACTCTATATGCTGGGTGCCATGGCCCTGTTCGGCATGCCGCCGCTGTCCGGTTTCGTGGGCAAGGTGGCGCTGCTGCAGGCGGCTCCGCCGGCCGACGGCGGGGCGCCCTTCTGGGGTGTTCTGCTGGTGGGCGGATTGTTGTCGCTGATTGCGCTCAGCCGGGCCGGTTCGACCCTGTTCTGGCGGCCACGCCGCGAGCCCGAGGGCCGTCCGGACCCTGTACGCATGACCCTGGCGGCGGGTCTGTCGGCGCTGGTGCTGCTATTGTCCCTGGCGGCGGAGCCGGTATTGCGGGCGGGCAAGACCGTGGCGGCGCAACTGCACGCGCCGGATCGTTATATCGAGGCCGTGCTGCCCGGAGGTGGACCATGAAACGCTGGCGCTGGCTGCCCTTTCCGCTGCTGACTCTGGTGCTCTGGGCCGTCTGGCTGTTGCTGGTCAACGAAATCTCCACGGGTCAGGTGCTGCTGGGGGCCCTGCTGGCCTGGGCCCTGCCCCTGGGCACGCGCTTTTTCTGGCCCGCGGTGCCCCGGGTACGAAGCCCGACCCGGCTGCTGGCGTTCATGACGGTGGTCCTGCGCGATATCGTCACCGCCAATATCACCGTGGCGCGGCTGATTCTCGGCCGCAAGGCCCGGCTGCGTCCGGCATTCGTGGAGCTGCCGCTGGATCTGGAGACGGAATTCGCCATCACGGTGCTGGCCAATACCATCTCCCTGACGCCGGGCACGGTTTCGGCGGATGTGAGCGA
>CAZHGU010000028.1:0-9852 GCA_964532105.1 uncultured Alcanivorax sp.
ATCCAGGTCCTCGGCGTCGATACAGGCCTCGGCAAGCATGCGTTCACGCAGCCAGTCGGCCAGTCCCGACCAGTACTGCGTGTCCATCAGCACAATGGGAAAGGAGTTGATCTTGCCGGTCTGCACCAGGGTGAGTGCCTCGAAGAGCTCGTCCATGGTGCCGAAGCCGCCGGGAAAGACCACGAAACCCACGGCATGCTTGATGAACATGAGTTTGCGGACAAAGAAATAGCGGAAATGCAGGCTCAGATCCTGATAGGCGTTGGTGCCCTGCTCGTGGGGCAACTCGATATTGAGGCCGATGGAACAGCCGCCCTGGCCCAGCGCGCCGCGGTTGGCCGCTTCCATGATGCCCGGACCACCGCCGGTAAGCACATTGAGCCCGGCTTCCGAAAAACGCGTGGACAGATCCCGCGCCTGTTGATACCAGCTCGAGTCCTCGTGCAGACGGGCGCTGCCGAACACGGTGACGGAATCGCCCAGATCCCCCAGATGTTCAATGCCGTCCACCAGTTCGGACTGCATGCGCAGGGCCCGCCAGGCCTCGCGTCCACGACGATCATTCATGCACTACCACTCCTCCGCATGGGGCTCACAGTCCCGGCGCAACCGGTCCAGGCGTTCCAGACATTCCCGCAAGCGTCCCAGATCACCGGGGCCCAGGAGTTCATCGGGATCCTCGGCGCGCACCGCCAGGCCGTCGTCCTCGCGCGGCGGCTCGGGCCGCAATCCGAGCGCGGGCGTATCGAAGGAAGCAAGAACCTCCCCGTCCAGCCAGGCCAGCGGGTCAGAGCCCGTTTGACGGGCCTGCTCCACCAGCCGCGCCTCGGGCGCTTCCACGCCCGCCTGATCAAAGGCCTGTGTCAGAGCCTGGAGGCTGATCAGGGTCTCGGTGCCGGGCACCTGATAGCGCACCGCCGCGCGCCGCATCAAGCCCACCGGGACCGCATAAAGATGGTTCAACACGGCCCCGCGCAGCGCCAGCAAACGGGCCCGGCCCTGCTGCCGGGCGGCTGCTTCATCCAGCTCATCCAGCAACAAACGGGCGAAATAGAGACGCTCGCGCAGCCCGGCCCCCTCGCTGTCACGCACCATGCGCGACATCTTCAGCCACTCCCGCCGGAGGCGGTTTTCTTCGCCGCAGCCTTCTTCTTCGTGGCCGTCTTTTTAGCGGCCGTTTTCTTGCCGGTTGCCTTTTTCCTTGCAGTTTTCTTCGCAGCTTTCTTTTTCGTGGCGGCCTTCTTCTTCGTCGCCGCTTTCTTCTTCGCTGCCTTTTTCTTGGCGGGCTGCTTGCGCTGTTCTTCCTGCCACTGGCCGTCGCGATAAAAGGCATACCAGCCGGTGGGCTTGCCGTTGTCCTCGGTCATGACATATTGCTCGCGCGTCTTGCGCGAGAACTTGAGCACGGCCTTGTTACCCGCCGGGTCCTCGGCGGGCGCATCAGCAATATACCGATACTTGGGGTCGAGCTGATCCTTGACGGTGCGGATCTCCTCGATCAGCGGCGCACGCGTTTCCCGGTTCTTCGGAAACTGGCTGGCCGCCAGGAAAAGTCCGGACGCGCCGTCGCGCAACAGATAATGATCGTCCACCTTTTCGCAGCGCAGATGCGGCATGGGAACCGGATCCGCCTTGGGCGGCGCGGGTTCGCCATTGCGCAACAGCTTGCGCGTGTTACTGCAATCCTCGTTGGTGCAGCGGAAATACTTGCCGAAACGACCCGAGCGCAGCTGCATTTCGTGACCGCACTTGTCGCACTCCAGGGTGGGTCCGTCATAGCCCTTGATACGGAACTCGCCCTTCTCGATCAGATAGCCGGGACAGTCCGGGTTATTGCCGCAGATATGGAGCTTGCGCCCTTCGTCGATCAGGTAACTGTCCATGGCCGTATTGCAACGCGGGCAGCGTTCCTTGGCGCGCAGCGCATGGGCTTCGGCTTCCTCGTCGTCGTCCGCACTCACCGCCTCCTCGCCCGGCACCAGATTCAGGGTCCGGGTGCAGCGTTCTTTCGGCGGCAGGCTGTAGCCGGAACAGCCCAGAAAGACGCCGGTGGAACCATTGCGGATCTGCATGGGGCGTCCACACTCGGGGCATTCGATATCGGTGTCCGTGGGCAGATTGGCGCGCATGCCGTCACGCGCCTGCTTGCCGCCGCCCTCGCCGCGCGCGGCTTCCAGACGCTTGTAAAAACCCGCGTAAAAATCATCCAGCACCTGGCGCCAGTCCAGCTCCCCTTCCGCGATTTTGTCCAGGGTTTCTTCCATGCGCGCGGTAAAGCTGTAATCCATCAGATCCGGGAAGCATTCGGCCAGGCGATCCGTAACAATGTCGCCCATCTTCTCCGCGTAGAAACGCCGGTTCTGCAGGCTCACATAACCGCGTTCCTGAATGGTGGAGATAATGCTGGCATAGGTGGACGGCCGGCCGATGCCGCGTTTCTCCAGTTCCTTGACCAGGCTGGCCTCGGTGTAGCGCGCCGGCGGCTTGGTAAAGTGCTGATCGGCCGCCACGTCCTCGATGCGCAGTTGTTCGCCTTCGCCGATATCCGGCAGCTGGGTATCCTCCTGACCCTTGCGCCCGGCCGGCGGCAGCACCCGGGTCCAACCGTCGAACTGCAGAATCCGCCCGCGCGCCCGGAGCTCGTGTTCGCCCGCCCGCGCCGTGAGGGTGGTGCTGAGATAGCGTGCCGGCGGCATCTGACAGGCAATGAACTGGTTGCGGATGAGCTCATAGAGCCGTACCGCATCCGGTTCCATGTCCGAGAGCTCCTCGGGTCCACGGTGCACATCCGAGGGCCGGATGGCTTCGTGCGCTTCCTGAGCGCCTTCCTGGCTGGCATAGCGTTTGGGCTGATCGGGCAAATAGGCCTCGCCCAGCTCCGCGCCGATCCACTCCCGGCAAGCCGTGAGCGCATCCTCGCTGAGGTTGGTGGAGTCGGTCCGCATGTACGTAATGTGACCCGCCTCGTAGAGCCGCTGGGCCATGGTCATGGTCTTCTTGACCGTGAAGCTCAGCCGGGTGCTGGCCGCCTGCTGCAGGGTGGACGTGATCAGCGGCGCCGGCGGTTTGGAGCTGGTGGGCTTGTCCTCGCGGCTGACCACTTCCAGGCTGCCCGCGTCCCGGAGCGCCTGCTGATGCCAGCGGGCATCGGTTTCATTGCCGGGGCGGACATTGGCGCCCTGATACCGGTGCAACTGCAACCGCACCGGATCGTTGCCGCGCCGGGTGTCGGCGTGGATTTCCCAGTATTCCTCGGGCTTGAAGGCACGGATTTCGCGCTCGCGCTCGACCACCAGTTCCACGGCCACGGACTGCACCCGGCCGGCGGACAGCCCGCGCGCGATCTTTTCCCACAGCAGCGGCGAGAGCATGAACCCCACGACCCGGTCGAGAAAGCGCCGGGCCTGCTGGGCCGCCACGAAATCCATGTTGAGTTCGCCCGGCTCCTGAAAGGCCTGCTGAATGGCACGCTTGGTAATCTCGTTGAAGACGACCCGGGCGAACTGCTCGTCATCACCACCGATGACCTCGCGCAGATGCCAGGCGATGGCCTCCCCTTCGCGGTCCAGGTCCGTGGCGAGATAGACCCGGTCGGCTTTCGCCGCCAGCCGCCGCAAGTCCTCGATGACCTTTTCCTTGCCGGGCAGGATCTCATAGCGCGGCTGCCAGCCGTGATCCGGGTCCACGCCCATGCGCTCGATCAGCTTGCGTTGCGCCTTCGCCGCCTTGTGCTTTTCCCGTTCTTCCGGCGGCAGCGAGCGGGTATAGGCCGCTTCCTTCGCGCGTTCCTGAGGCGTGGTTCGGGATCCGCCGCCACTGACCGGCAGATCGCGCACATGGCCAACGCTGGATTTCACGATATAGTCGTCGCCCAGGTAGCGGTTGATGGTGCGCGCCTTGGCGGGCGACTCGACAATAACAAGCGACTTGCCCATGGAATTCGTCTATCCGATGCAGTTCAGCGAATCAAAGGTCGCCTATTTAGACAGCGCCCCATTACCCGGGTCAAGGCCCGATGCTTGTGGAGCCCCGCGCGAAGAGCGCCCGTGCCGCGCTTTTGCGCGTGCTCCGGGGCTGTGATACACATGAAAAAACAGCTCGCCGGGCCGGCTGCAAGCCCCGGCAAGCCTGAGCTCCATTGAAAAAAGGAAGAAAGCCATGACCGGTAATTACGACAGGATCCTGGTGGCCATTGACTGCACCGAGGATTCCACCGCCCTGTTGGAACGCGCGGCCGCGCTGGCGCACGGCCAGCGCGCCGGACTGCATCTGATTCATGTCATCGAGCCCCTGGCGCTGGCCTATGGCGCGGATGTGCCCATGGATGTAACCGATCTGCAGGGCGGGCTGGTGGAGCAGGCCCGCAAGACAGCGCTGGACTATGCGCAACAGTTCGAAATCGATCCGGAGCATGTGTATGTGGAGTTGGGCGCGATCGAGAAGAGCATCCGGGAAAAAGCGGATGAGCTGGGCGTGGATCTGATCGTCATCGGCAGCCATACGCGCACGGGCCTGGCGCTGCTACTGGGCTCCACGGCCCGGGGGGTGGTCCCCGGCGCGCACTGTGATGTGCTCGCCGTCAAGGTGGATCATCCCCGCGGCGACGGCGCAGGCTGACCCTGAAGCCTTTCAGGTCATCTGCATATTGGGGGCCTGCTGCGGCATCTCGTTCCATTCGCAGAGAATTTCCGCCAGGGTATTGCTCTGTTCATAAAGCGATTCCAGCTCTTCCGGCGTCCCCTTGGGCCCGGTAAAGACCGGCACCTTGCGCAGCTTGCCCACCAGTTCGTGATTCGGGTTCTGAATCTTGTTGACTTCCAGCGTCCAGCGGATGTTGTTCATCACCATCCGGTAGAAAGCCAGCTTGGTATCCAGGGAAAAGGTGGAGAAATCCCGCAGATTCTTGAAAAAGACATAGTCCAGCCGCGCCACAATGGCCTCCCGCGCGCTCTCGTCCACCTTGAGCGTGGCGCTGCGCGGAATACCCCGGATCATGGCGAGCGTGCCGAACACCTCCCCCGGCGAGACATAATTGATGACCTGCTCATCGTCATCACTGCCGGGCGCCACCACGGCGAGCTGACCGCGCAGCAGGAAATACAGATAGGTATCCGAATCGCCCTGCCGGATCACAGCCTCGCCCGGCTCCGCCAGCAGGATTTCGCACAGCTCCATGAGGCGATCGAACTGTTCCCGGTCATCGCGCAGCACCTCGTTGAAGAAGGGGATGCCGGAAACCAGGCGCTGTATGCGTTCGGGCGGAAAATCCGTGCGGCTGACTTGCTCCATTGGGCTTTGCTCCTTCCGGGGTCCATGCCAATGCTATTGTCTGTTTCCCTTGCAATCAATCTTGAATCCCTGATCGGAAAAACACTGTTCAAAGGGACAGTCCTCTGATAGTGTACGGGAAAATGCCGATTGGGAGAGTTGCCATGACCATGCCGCTGACCGCCCGGCAGAGCGAGGTACTGGAATGTATCCGCTCCTTCCAGCGCGAAACCGGCCTGTCGCCGACCCGGGCCGATCTGGCCGAGCGCATGGGCTTTCAGTCCAAGAACGCTGCCTCCGATCACCTGCGTGTACTGGCACGCAAGGGCTATATCGAGCTCTACAATGATCGCTCCCGTGGCATCCGGCTGCTGGATGCGGGCCCGGGCGAGGACGAGCTGCCCGTAGTGGGCCGTGTGGCCGCCGGTTCGCCCGTGGAAGCGGTGGAAAACATCGAAACCAGGGTGCCCGTACCACCGAATCTGTTCCGGCAGCGGCCCACCTATCTGCTGCGCGTACAGGGTGACAGCATGATCGACGCCGGCATCTTCGACGGCGATCTGATCGCCGTACGCAAGACCGGCGAGGCCCGGTCCGGGCAGATCGTGGTGGCCCGCATGGACGACGAAGTGACGGTCAAGACCCTCAGGCTCAACAAGAACAGCGCCACCCTGCTGCCGGCCAATGAAAGCTACCAGCCCATACGGGTATCCGCGGACGATCTGATCATCGAGGGGGTTTTCGTGGGCCTGATTCGCGACGCCGGCTGAGCCGGGCCGCGATCAACGCCGCCGCAGGGCCCGGTGCACCGCCCGGCGCTCGCGCCGCAGACGCTTGTGTGCCGCCCGGTCGCGTTCCGGATCCGGGCCATAAAGCAGACGTTCGTAATCCCGGCTCCAGGCCTGAAGCACTTCGGCGGCGTCCGGATTGCGACGCGCCACCCGTTCCACCAGTTCCCGCGGGGGCAGTCCCGGGTGAGCGCGCATATTGTGCCGACGCAACAGATCCAGCATGCGCCAGTACTCGCGCTGCCAGATATTCAGGCCCGGCGCGCGGCGCTGCAGCAGGATCCAGGCCGCCAGGGGCACCAGAATAATCGCCATGCCGATGGCCAGCGCCAGGCCCACACGTACCGGATTCACCTTGCCCAGCCAGTCGGTCAGCAGTTCCAGGCGCGCGCTCTGATCATAGCCCAGCACCCACTCATACCAGAGAAATTCCACATAATCCGACAGATATTCCATCTGCAGGAATAGCGGCAGATCGTCCAGATTATCCAGTACACCGCCTCCGGTCCCGCCTTCCCCCTGTTCTTCCAGGGCCCGGTCCAGACCATATTCGATCCGGGACGGCGCCACGGCGGCGGTGGGATCAAAGCGCACCCAGCCCTGCCCCGTCAGCCAGGCTTCCACCCAGGCATGGGCGTCGCGCTGGCGCACGCGCAGATGATCGCCCAGGGGATTGGTTTCGCCGCCCTGGTAGCCGGCAACGACCCGTGCGGGTATATCCGCCGAACGCAGCATAAAGGTCAGCGCCGACGCATAGTGCTCACAGAAGCCCCGGCGCGTATCGAAGAGAAACTCGTCCACGGTGTGCCGGCCCAGCTCCGGTGGCTGCAGTGTATAGTAGAATTCCTCCCGACCCAGCCATTCCAGAATCCGTTCAATATAGGCCTGATCCGTGTTCGCTTCATTACGCCACTGCTCGGCCCGCGCGCGCGTACGGGGATTGAACCCCTCGGGCAACTGCAGGGCCCGTTCCCGCTGTTGCTCCGTCAAGCGGTAATCGCGGGGCATATCCGGATAGCTGGTCACCCGGTAGCCGAAGGTGCTGTCGATTTCTTCCGAGTACAGCAGCCGAAAATCCCGGGCCATTCCCACATCCTCGGTTTCCGAAAAGGGCACGGCCAGGGCATAGAGCCACCGCTGCCGGGACGGTTCCATCACCACCTGGTATTCATAGACAGGCCCGGTACGCTGCTCGCGCCAGCGCTGCCACCAGTCCGGAGTCAAACCGCGTTCGGGAAAATACAGATCCGGATCACGCCAGTTATCCCCGTAACGAGCCTGGCTCCAGCGGCGGCCGTCAAAGCGGGTATAGGTCATGCCGCGCCAGTACCGCTGGGCCGGCGGCGGAGCTTCATCGTCAAAGGTTACCCGAAAAGCCAGTTCATCGGACTGCGATAGATCGCTAACCTCGCCCGGCGCCATGGAGTCGCTCATTCCGGTCTGGGTGCGCGACTCCTCCATTTCCATGGACCACAGCGGAGCGACACGGGGGATGATCACGAACAACAGCACGGTCAGCGGCAGCGCCTGCACCAGCATGACTGCGGCCAGCCGGATATGGGACCGGGCCCGGCCGCCGGATTCCGGCTGATTGATGCCGATCAGCGCGGCCGTGATCACGGCCAGCACCACCAGCACATAGAGCGCGGCAAAGGCGCCGCGCTGGTGCAGAAAGGTGGTGGCCAGCACGAAGTAGCCCAGTACGATCACCACATAGGCGTCGCGCAACCGGAACATTTCCAGCAGCTTGAGCGCGAAGGCGCCCACCAGCAGCGACACGCCGGCGGTGGGCCCGAACAGCGTGCCGAAATGGTAGAAGATGCCGCCCACCATGGCGCCCAGCAGGGCCAGGCGCACAGCGCGCGGCGGCATGCGCAACCGTCCCCGATGAATCAGCCAGCGCCACAGGACCGCGCCCACCAGCAGGATCCCGAGCCAGGCCGGACCGGTGAGCACATGGGGCAGACCGGCCAGCACGACGCCCAGCATCATCCAGATCATGGCGTGCCGGGGCACCTGGTAGACGCGTGCCATCAGCCCCCCTCCTCCAGGCCATACAGGGCCAGGGTCTTGAGCACGGCCCGGCGGTGGTTGGGGCCCTGCCCGGGATCCAGCACCACACCGGGCAGCAATAGCCCGTAGGGCGTATTCTGCCGATCCAGCTCCAGTACCCACCAGGTCAACCGCTGCAGACGGTACTCGGGGGCCAGTTCCGGGAGCTGGTCCCAGTCCAGCCAGCGCCGCCCCTCCACCGGATCGGAAAAGAGTTTGGTATTCAGCCCCTGGCCCCGGGCATAGGCCTTCCAGTCCACCAGGCGCAGGGAATCCCCCCGGACATAGCCACGCAGCCCCCGAAAATCATCGCTGCCGGAATCCGTGCTGCGCAGGCCCTGATCGGAATCGCCGCCCGAGGCGGGACAACTCCCCCCCGGCAGGGGCCGGGGCCAGGCCAGGCAGCGATGATCCAGATCCACCAGGGACCAGGCTCGCAACAGCCCCAGCGGATAGCGGGTCTGGATGCGCAGCCGGCCCGGGTGGACGCGTCCACGCCGGGACAGCGGCAGATCCAGCTGGGCACTGATTTCCTCGCCCGGACCCGCCGAGAGTTCGCGCTGATGCCCGCCGGGCCAGCGCAACCAGAGGCTGCGGTGCCAGCGCCGATCACCGGCATCCACCACCACTTCCAGACTGCCTCGCCCGCCCGCGAAACCCGGCTCCTGACCACCGGCCCGCAGAACCACGCCGGAGAGATTGCGGTAGGTATGAAAGATGGCCATGACGAAGAGGCTGGTGAGCAGGAACGAAAAGGCCATGATGAGGTTGTTTTCGTAATTGATGCCGCCAATAAAGAGCATGGCGGCCACGGTCAGAAAGAGAAAACCATAGCCGGTGGGAAAGATGAAGATGCGGCGGCGATCCAGGGCCACGCGCTGGGCGGGCGGTATGCGGCGGCGCAGCCAGATGTCATACCATTGCCGCAGGCGCGCGCGCATCAGCTGCCCCGCACGACAGGCACGGCCTCCAGCAGCTGCTGCCCCGCACCCAGGGCGGATCCCCCGGCCACGGGCTGCAGGCGATGTTCACAGACCGGTCCCAGCACCGCCTGCACGTCTTCGGGAATGACATAGTTGCGCGAGTCCAGCACCGCCCAGGCACGCGCCGCGCGCAACAGGCCCAGTCCGGCGCGCGGGGAAAGGCCGGAGACGAATTCACCACAGGCGCGACTGTAGTCCAGAATCCGCTGAACATAATCCACCAGATCGGCGGATACATGGACCCGATCCACCGCCCGAGAAAGCTTGACCAGATCCTGTGGCTGCAATACGCCTTCCAGTTGTTCGGCCACCTCCCGCCGATCCCCGCCGGCGAGCAGCTCGCGCTCCATCTCCGGTGCCGGGTAACCCAGGGAGATACGCATCAGGAAACGATCCAGCTGGGATTCCGGCAGCGGGAAGGTCCCCGTCTGGGTCACCGGGTTCTGGGTGGCCACCACAAAAAAGGGATCGGACAGCGGTCGCGTGACGCCGTCCAGGGTTACCTGACGTTCCTCCATGGCCTCGAGCAGCGCACTCTGGGTCTTGGGCGTGGTGCGATTGATCTCGTCGGCGAGCAGCAGCTGGGTGAATACGGGTCCTTCCTTGAGGTGGAATTCCCGATTGTCCGGGTCATAGACGGATACGCCCAGAATATCGGCGGGCAGCATATCGCTGGTGAACTGCACCCGGCGATACTGCAGCGAAAACACCCGCGCCAGCGTCTGCGCCAGGGTGGTCTTGCCCACCCCGGGCAGGTCCTC
>CAZHGU010000029.1:0-9637 GCA_964532105.1 uncultured Alcanivorax sp.
CCGGCTGGTGTCCTTCCGCGACGTGGTGGATGACCTGATTCATGTCTGCTTGGTGAAGGGCGAAATTCACCCGGAAAAGACCACCACGGTGCGCGTGCATCAGGTGGATCCGTTGCGCGATGTCATGAGTGCGAAAATCAACGGCCGTACCGGCTGGAACATGCACCGGGTACTGAGCGAGATCGCGGACAGCGAGGCGGGCGTGGTGATCGTGCTGGGCGAGGATCACAAGTCCAGCGAATGGCTGGACAAGATCGAGCACTACTTCGCCGGCGAGCGCAAACCCTTCAGCATGAACTCGCCGGCCTATCGCAATATCGGTACCGGCTCACAGATTCTGCGCGAGCTGGGTGTGCGCAAGATGCGCCTGCTCAGCTCGCCCATGCGTTTCAATGCGCTGTCGGGTTTCGATCTGGAAATTGAAGAGTATGTCGAGGCCGACTAACAGTTTGCGCTAAAGTTTTTCTTCCCACTGCACTCGGGGACGGAATCAACATGCAAGAGATCAGGACCATAGAAGGCAACTTCACCAACACCGGTGGCCGTTACACCCTGGTAGTGACGCGCTTCAACAGTTTCGTCGTGGAAAGCCTGCTCGACGGCGCCGTGGACACTCTGGTGCGCCATGGCGTGAGCCGGGAAAACATCGACATCGTTCGGGTGCCGGGCGCGTGGGAACTGCCCGTGGCCGTGCGCCGCGTGATCAACCAGGGCGGCCGGGACGCGGTGATTGCCCTGGGCGCGGTGATTCGCGGCGGCACGGCGCATTTCGAATATGTCGCCGGCGAAGCGGCCAAGGGCATTGCCGCCATTCAGAATGAAACCGGCGTGCCCGTGGCCTTCGGCGTGCTCACCGTGGATACCATTGAACAGGCCATCGAGCGCGCCGGTACCAAGGGCGGCAACAAGGGCGCCGAGGCGGCCCTGTCGGCGCTGGAAATGGTCAGCCTGTTGAAGCAACTCTGATGGGCGAGGGTGTTTCCGCGGCCGGACGGCGCAAGGCACGCCGCTTTGCCGTCCAGGCGCTGTATCAGTGGCAGATGGCCGGTGCCGATATCGCCGAGATCGAGGCCTGGTTCCGTTCGGACAATGATCTGCGCAAGACGGACACGGCCTATTTCCACGATCTGCTGGTGGGCGTGACCGGCCGGGTGGAAGAAATCGACGCCGCCCTGGCGCCGGTACTGGACCGGGCCGTGGAGTCGCTGGGCCAGGTGGAAAAGGCGGTGCTGCGCATCGGCACCTTCGAGCTCATGGCGCGGGTGGATGTGCCGCGCAATGTGGTGATCAACGAGGGGATCGAACTGGTGCGGCTGTTCGGCGCGGAAGAATCCTTCCGCTATATCAACGGCGTGCTGGATAAACTCGCCGGTCAGCTCCGGACCTCGGAGACCGGCTCCGGCGCCTGAAACACCTCGCGTGCATGTATCCTGTCTTTTTGACTCTTCCGCTTCCGGGGTCGCCATGGAGGAATTCGATCTGATCCGGCGGTTTTTCACCCGCGCGCCCGGCGCCGGGGTGGTGCAGGGCCCGGGCGATGACGCGGCCCTGATTGAACCCGCGCCCGGCCGGCAACTGGTGGCCACCACGGACACCCTGGTGGAAAACCGTCACTTCCCGGCGGATCTGGACCCGGCGGATATCGGCTGGCGGGCCCTGGCCGCCAATCTCTCCGATCTGGCCGCCATGGGGGCCGAAGCGCGCTGGTGCCTGCTGGCGCTGACCCTGCCCGAAGCGGACGAGGCCTGGCTGCAGGGCTTCAGCGAGGGCTTTTTCGAACTGGCGGACGATGCCGGTGTCCAGCTGGTGGGCGGCGATATCAATCAGGGGCCTTTGAGTATCACCGTTCAGGCGCTGGGCGAGGTGGAACCCGGGCAGGCGCTGACGCGCAACGGCGCCCGGGCCGGCGAGCGGCTCTGTATCGGCGGCGTGCCGGGCGAGGCGGCCGCGGGTCTGGCGCTCTGGTGGCGCGGCGAACGCAGCGGCCCGCTGGTGGAGCGCTTCCGCCGGCCCCGGCCTCAGCTGGAACTCGGGCAGGCCCTGCGCGGGCGAGCCTCCGCCTGTATCGACATTTCCGACGGTCTGCTGGCGGATCTGGCCCATCTGCTGGGTGACAATCTGGGCGCGCGGCTGGAGGCGGCACAGTTGCCGGTCTCGGAAGCCCTGCACGCCTGGCCGGCCGACGAGCGCCGGGCGTTGCAGTGCGGCGGCGGCGACGACTATCTGCTGCTCTTTACCCTGCCGGAGGGCGAGCCCCTGCCGCCGGATGGTCATGAAATCGGCGTGATCACGGCGGAGCCCGGAACTCAATTGTTGGACGAGCGCGGCGAGGCGCTGCCGCCTGTCGATCCGGGGTGGAAACACTTCCACTGATGGGTATCCTGCCGCGCGGACGCAAACCCGGCAACGGCAAGCCATTATGAAACCACCCAAGGTAGTCATTATCGGCGGCAATCTGGCGGGGCTGAGTGCCGCCCGCCGGCTGTCCGGCGAACTGGATGTCACCCTGGTGAACCCGGGCGATGACTGTGAGTGGCTTCCCAATATCCATGAACTGGTCTCGGGCACCAAGGAACCGGATTCGCTGCGCATTCCCCTGGCCACGGTGCTGGAGCGCTGCGGCCACCGTTTCCTGCGCGACAGCGTCACCGAACTGGATACGGAACAGGGCCGGGCGGTGCTTGCCTCGGGCCGGATTCTGCCCTTCGACCGCTGCATCGTGGCCGTGGGCGGGGTGAACAATCCCGCCGGGGTGCCCGGCGCCGAGGGTCGCTCCCTGCCCTTCAAGTCCGTAGGCGATGCCTATGCCATCCATACCCGGCTGTGCGAACTGGTGGACGACGGCGAGCGCCGTGGTGTGACCGTGGTGGGCGCGGGTCTGGAAGGCGTGGAGGTGCTGGGCGAAATCCTGCGCGGTTTCGAGCGTTATCAGTCCCTGCTGGACATTCATGTGGTGGAAGCCGGTCGGCGTCTGCTGCCCGACGCCCCCGAGCGCGTGGACAAGGGCATCCGCAAGGCGAGCCGGCCCTTCCCCGTGAAATTCCACACGGGCACGCGCGTGGCCGAGGTGGGCCCGGACAGCGTCACCCTGGACGACGGCCACGAACTGGATTCGGCCCTGACCATCTGGACCGGCGGCGTCATGTCTCATCCACGCCTGCGCGAATGGGGCCTGGCGCCGTCCGGCGGGGATGCGCCCGTGGATGAGACGCTGCGCAGCCGCCACTGTGACCGGGTCTTTGTTGTCGGCGACGCCGCCGATACCGGCCAGGATCTGCAGAAACAGGCCTATCACGCCATGGCCATGGGCGAGCAGGCCGCGGCCAATGTGGAAGCGGACCTCCAGGGCCAGCCCGCGGAAGCCTTCGAGCCGGCGCCCAAGCCGCAGCTGATCACCTTCGGACATCTGGACTGTTTCCTGATCTTCGACCGCATGGTGGTGGCGGGCATGGTGCTGGGCCAGCTCAAGGAAGCCATCTATCAGGTGAACATGGCCCGGCTGGATCCGCCCAGCAGGCCCGGCCCGGCACTGTCGTTCTACCAGCGCCTCTATCAGGGCTTCTGGCACAGCCTCTGGCCCCATGTCACCCGCATCGACACCCTCCGGCGCCTGCCCAAACTGCGCTTTTACCGTCAGGACGGTTCGGGGGACGAACGTGAGCACGCCTGACCGGCGCAATCCGGTCCACTGGCTGGCCTTCGGGCTGGGCAGCGGCCTGGCTCCGAAAGCACCCGGCACCTTCGGTACCCTGGCGGCCGTACCGCTGTGGTGGTTGCTGGCCCAGACGCCGCTGTGGGGCTATCTGCTGGCGACGGTGCTCGTGGCCGTCGCCGGTATCGGCATCTGCGGCCGCACGGCCCGGGATCTGGGCGTGCATGACCATGCCGGCATTGTCTGGGACGAAATCGCCGGCTATCTGGTCACCATGATCGCTGCGCCCGTGACCCCGCTGAGCGCCGCCGCCGGTTTCGTGCTCTTTCGTCTTTTCGATATCACCAAGCCCTGGCCCATCGGCTGGCTGGACGCCCGGGTGGGCGGCGGCACCGGCATCATGGCCGATGATCTGCTCGCCGGAGTCTATGCCGCCGTGGTGTTGCAACTGCTCCTGCTGTTGCCCCTCTGACTCCTCTCCGGCGCGCGCCTCCGGCGGAAAAGCGTTTTCCCACACTGTGCATACTGGTTTATATTGACCGGTCATGGATGGGTAATCTGCTGCCTGACCCCTCCGGGCCGAATCCTCTGGAACCGGGCGACTATGGACACGGATATCGAGCTGCCGGCCGCGGCCACGCGTCATCGGGAGCACCTGTTGATCGAGCGCTTGCTCAAGCGTTCGGCGTTCAGATTGCGTTTCCCCGAGCGGCTGGAGAGCGCCTACCGGGAATACCGGGACGGCAACGCCGCTGCCCTGTTCCGCTCCAGCGTCATCTATATCGCCTATGTTTATGCCGGTATCGGTATCATGGCCACGGTACTGGTGGGCCATGAGCGGCTGGGCCTGTGGCCGCTGACCTTTTCCAGCTTTGGTCTGCTGTTGCTCATCGGCTGGCTGATGTCGTTCGCGCGTTCCTTTTATCTGTACTACCAGCGCCTCACCTGTGCCCTGGCCGCGCTGGCAGCCATGGTAGCGGTGACCCATCCCGCGCTGATCGGCAACCAGGAAATGCGCATTCTCATCCATATCGGCACCGTCTATGTGATGGTGATCATCTATCTGGCGCTGAATCTGCGTTTCGTGTATGCCTGTCTCGCCGGCTGGGGCGGCGGCCTCGCGGCGCTGGGGCTGCAGGTGCTGGTGGGCGTGCAACCGGAATGGGACATGCTGATCCCGACCTATGGCGGCGCCAGCCTGCTGGGCATGGTGTTGTGCTATCGGGATGAATATCAGTCCCGGCGCATGTTCCTGCAGGGCCGGTTGCTGCAACAGGAAAAACAGCGCATTCAGCAACTCGCGGACCGACTGGAGACGCTGTCCCTGGTGGACGGCCTCACCGGGCTGGCCAACCGGCGCTATTTCGATCAGGTATTCGAACGGGAGTGGCGCCGGGTGCGCCGCGAGCGTCATCCCATGACGCTGATTTTCGCGGATGTGGACCACTTCAAGCCCTACAACGACTTTTACGGTCACCAGCAGGGCGACGAATGCCTGCGCGAACTCGCCCGGATCATGACCGAACACACGGCTCGGGCCGGCGACTTCGCCGCCCGCTACGGCGGCGAGGAATTCGTGTTGCTGTATCCGGGTTTCGGGGCAGAGGAAGCGCGTACGGTGGCGCGGCGGATTCTGGAATCGGTACGCGAGCGCGCCATGCCCCATGCCCGCTCCGGCGTGGCGGAGTACGTCACCATTTCCCTGGGCGTAGCGGTGCTGGAACCGGATTCACGGGCGCACGAGGACCGTGATGATCTGCTGCGCCGCGCCGACGAAGCGGTCTACCGCGCCAAGCGCAACGGACGCAATCGGTTCGAGGTGCTATAAGGAGAGTCGCAAGTAGCAAGCAGAAAGTAGCAAGAAAAAAAGCAGGGCGCCGAAGGCGCCCATCTCACATTTCTTTCATCTTTCGTCTTTAGGCTTTCGACTTGTTTCATCCCGCCTGATGCGGACGGGCGGTGCCGGGTTGGCTTTCATCCAGCGCGGTCAGGCGTGTGCGGATGGACGCGGCAATGCCCTCCGCGTCCAGGCCCTCGGCGGCGAGCAGGGCCTCGCGGTCGCCGTGATAGACGAAGTGATCCGGCAGGCCCAGATTCAGTACGGGCACCATGAGTCCGGCCTGCTGCAGGAACTCGTTGACCGCCGAGCCGGCGCCGCCCAGGCGCTGATGATCCTCCACTGTAACCAGCAACTCATGGCGTTCGGCCATGTCCCGGATCCGGTCCTCGTCCAGGGGCTTGATCCAGCGCATGTCCACCAGGGTTGCACCCAGCGCCTCGGCGGCCTGTTGTGCCGCCGGTACCAGGGCGCCGAAGGCCAGTACCGCCACGCGCGCGCCGGGCGCCTCGCGCAGCACCCGGGCCTCGCCCACGGGCAGCTCGTACATCGCCTCGTCCATGTCCACGCCCGGACCGGTGCCGCGCGGATAGCGCACCGCCGCCGGGCCCTCGTGCCGCCAGGCGGTGTAGAGCAGCTGCCGGCATTCGTTCTCGTCGGACGGTGCGGCAATGATGATGTTCGGCAGGGTGCGCATATAGGCGAGATCAAAGACGCCGTTATGGGTGGCGCCGTCGCCGCCCACCAGACCGGCGCGGTCGATGCCCAGGGTCACGTCCAGATTCTGCAGCGTTACATCATGCACCAGCTGGTCATAGGCGCGCTGCAGAAAGGTGGAATAGATGCCCAGCACGGGTTTCTGGCCTTCGCAGGCCAGGCCCGCGGACAGCGTCATGGCGTGCTGCTCGCAGATGGCCACGTCATGGAAGCGCTGGGGAAAGCGCCGGGCGAATTCCACCATGCCCGAGCCCTCGCACATGGCGGGCGTAATGCCGACGACCCGTTCGTCCTGTTCGGCCAGATCACACAGCCACTGCCCGAACACCTCCTGATACTTGGGCGTTTTCTTCGGCGCCGGCTTGGCCGGTTCCACCTTCGCCTTGGGCTCGATCTTGTTGAGCGCGTGAAAGCCCACCGGGTCCGCTTCCGCCGGCTCATAGCCCTTGCCCTTGGTGGTGTAGATATGCAGCAGCTGCGGACCTTCCAGTTCACTCAGGTTTTTCAGCGTATCCATCAACTCGTCCACATTGTGGCCGTCGATGGGACCGATGTAGTTGAACCCGATGGCCTCGAAGAGCATGTCCGGACTGACCATGTTCTTCATGCTCTCCTCGGTGCGGCGCAGGAAGTCCCAGGCCGCGGGCATGGTCTTGAGCACCTTCTTGCCGCCCTCGCGCAGGGCGATATAGGTCTTGGACGCCCAGATGCGCGCGAAATAGTTGGCCAGCCCGCCCACGTTGTGGCCGATGGACATGGTGTTGTCGTTGAGAATGACCAGCATGTTGGCGCGCGTATGGGCGGCGTGATTGAGCGCCTCGAAGGCCATGCCCGCCGTCATGGCGCCGTCGCCGATCACCGACACCACGCGCCGGTTTTCGCCCTGGCGCTCGTTGGCCAGGGCCATGCCCAGCGCCGCGCTGATGGAGGTGGACGAATGGCCCACGCCGAAGGTGTCGTATTCGGACTCGCGGCGTTCGGGAAAACCGGAAATGCCGTCCTTCTGGCGGACGTTGAACAGCGCCTCGCGCCGGCCGGTGAGGATCTTGTGGGGATAGGTCTGATGGCCCACATCCCAGACGATGCGGTCGGCAGGCGTGTTGAACAGATAATGCAGCACCACGGTGAGCTCCACCACGCCCAGGCCGCCGCCGAAGTGCCCACCCGAGCGGCCCACGCTGTAGAGCAGCCAGAGCCGGAGCTCATCCACCACCTGCTCCAGCTGATCTTCCGGCAATTGCCGCAGATCCCGGGGATATTCGATCCGGTCCAGAAGAGGGGTGTCCGGTGGTGTCAGCGGGATTTCGTCGAACGTCTGGGGCATGAAGGCACCGGTATTCATTTCGGGCGGACCAGTATAACGCCGCGGCCCCGGCCCTGTTGAGCGAAAACTTTGCGGTCAGCGCGTGCGCGAGACCACGAAACGGGCCAGCTCGGCCAGGGGTTCCTGCGCTTGCCCGCTGGCACCCAGCGCCTCGATGGCCTGTTCCGCCAGACGGGCCGCACGGGTTTGACTGGCTTCCAGGCCGATGAGTTCGGGGAAGGTGCTCTTGTCGTGGCGGTCATCCGAGCCCGTGGGCTTGCCCAGCGCCTCGGTGGTGGCGGTGACATCCAGAATGTCGTCCTGGATCTGGAAGGCCAGGCCGATATGGTCGCCGTAGCGGCGCAGGCGCTCGCGCAGCTCCGCATCGGCGTCGGCGGCCAGCGCGCCCAGTTCCAGCGCGGCGGTAATCAGGCGTCCGGTCTTGAGATAATGCATTTCCTCCAGCGCCTCCACCGTGAGCAGCTGCCCCTGAGCCTGCATGTCCTGGCTCTGGCCGGCCGCCATGCCGTCCATGCCCGCCGCGCTGCTCAGACAGCGAATCATGGCCAGACGCTGATCGTCGCGATAGATACCCCGCTGCGCGAGCAGTTCGAACGCCAGTGTATGCAGGGTGTCGCCGGCGAGCACGGCCGTGGCTTCGCCGAAGGCCCGGTGGCAGGTGGGCTCGCCCCGGCGCAGGTCGTCGTCGTCCATGGCCGGCAGATCGTCGTGCACCAGGGAATAGGCGTGGATCAGTTCCACGGCCGTGGCCGGCACATCGGCCGCTGCCGGCTCGCCGCCCGCCAGTTCACAGGCGGCATGGACCAGCACGGGGCGAAAGCGCTTGCCGCCGCCCAGCACGGCATAGCGCATGGCCCGGGCAAGCTCCGGCGAGGCGGCATCGTCGCCGGGCAGCCACTGTTCCAGGGCGGCATCCAGACGCCGCCGGTAGCGGTCCCAGACCGCGTCCAGCCCGGATTCAGCCTTCATCGGCGTCGGACTCGTCGGGGCTCTCGAAGGGCTCGGGTTCGGCCTCCTCGCTTTGCTCCATGAGCACCCGCACCTTCTGCTCCGCCTGTTGCAGCGATTGCTGGCACTGGCGCGTCAGGCGCACCCCCTCCTCGAAAGCCTTGAGCGACTCTTCCAGGCTGAGTTCGCCGGACTCCATGCGTTCCACCAGGGATTCCAGCGATTCCAGCGAGGATTCCAGGTCGGTCTGGGGCTTACGGGCCATGGGCGGTTACTCCTTGATCAGGCCGGCGCGGCGGGCTGCGGCAAGCCTAGAAAACCCGGCGGGGCAAGTCAATCGGTCCGGCATGCCCCGGATTTCCTATATCGCTGATTTCCGGGGCGTTTTCTGTTCCACGATGGTCGTGCGGGGAGCCATTCCAAATCGGTATAAAGCCAGCGCTTCCACCGGAGCGCCGGGGGGATTATAGTATTTCGTCCCGGCCGGCCCAGCAGGCAGTTGCACTCTCTGGATCTCCTAAGCTATAGCGTTCGCGTCTGCCTGGACCGGCGCGGGGCCCTTACTCCTCTCCCTTGCTTATCCTTGGTGTTGTTCCAGTTTTGACCGGATCTCGTCCGGAACGGGTTTCGAACTGCGCCGATCGGGATCGAAGTGCACCAGCGTGGTCCTCCCCCGGGCGGTGATTTCGCCGGCCTGATCCACCTCCTGAAGCAGCACGAAGGAGCTGTTGCCCACCCGCTCGACCCGGGTGCGGATGGTCACGTCCTCGCCGAAGCGGGTTTCCGCCAGATAATCCACCTCCACGCGTACCACCGCGATCGAGCCGGCATTGAGATCGCCGCCGGGGGCGAACCAGCTCAGCACCGGCTCGCGTGCCTCCAGAAACCAGACGGGAATGACGGTGTTGTTGATATGCCCCAGGGCGTCGGTGTCACTGAAACGGGGGCGGATGGATGTTTTCAGCATGAAAACATAGTAGCAAGTCGCAAGTAGCAAGGAACACAATGCCAGAAAATAGCGGGAAAAGTTGACTGCAGAACATCACGTCCAAATCTGAGTCCTTGCCCCTTGCCCCTTGCCCCTTGCCCCATGGCCCTTTCTGCTAAACACCGCGCCATTTAGCGTATTATTGCCCCCAAGGTAGGCCACGCCGATTAC
>CAZHGU010000030.1:0-9365 GCA_964532105.1 uncultured Alcanivorax sp.
GCCCCTGGCTCATGGAGCGCAGGTCCGTGGCATAGCCGAACATTTCGGACAGCGGCACCTCGGCCGTGAGCTCCTTGCCCGCCGGGCCATCGTCCATGCCGCTGACCGTACCCCGGCGCCGGTTCAGATCGCCCATGACATCGCCCATGAACTCCTCGGGTGTAACCACGTAGACCTTCATCATGGGTTCGAGCAGGGCCACGCCGCCGTCCTTGGCCGCCTCGCGCAACGACAGCGAGCCCGCCATGCGGAAGGCGTTCTCGTTGGAATCCACTTCGTGGTAGGAGCCATCATAGAGCGTGGCCTTGAGACCCACCAGCGGATAGCCGGCGATCACGCCGGCTTCCATCTGCTCGCGGATGCCCTTCTCGATGGCGCCGAAATATTCCTTGGGCACCACGCCGCCATGGATCTTCTCTTCGAATTCCAGCTGCGACTCGCGGTCGATGGGTTCGTACTTGACGTTGACGTGGCCGTACTGACCCCGGCCCCCGGACTGCTTGACGAACTTGCCTTCCGCATCGACCGGTTTGGTAAAGGCTTCGCGATAAGCCACCTGGGGCTGACCCACATTGGCTTCCACCTTGAATTCGCGCTTGAGCCGGTCGACGATCACGTCCAGGTGCAGCTCACCCATGCCGGAGATAATGGTCTGGGCGGACTCTTCATCGGTGTGCACCTTGAAGGACGGATCTTCCTGGGCCAGCCGGCCCAGCGCCGTGCCCATCTTTTCCTGGTCCGCCTTGGACTTGGGCTCCACGGCCACGGAAATCACCGGATCCGGGAATTCCATGCGCTCCAGGATTACCTTGTTGTTGGGATCACAGAGGGTGTCCCCCGTGGTGATGTCCTTCAGGCCCACACAGGCGGCGATGTCGCCGGCGCGCACCTCGCTGATCTCCTCGCGGGAGTTGGAGTGCATCTGCAGTAGACGTCCCACCCGTTCCTTGTTGGACTTGACCGAATTGAACACGCCGTCGCCGGATTTGAGCACCCCGGAGTAGACGCGGATAAAGGTCAGCTGCCCCACATAGGGGTCGGCGGCAATCTTGAACGCCAGGGCCGCGAAGGGCTCCTCGTCGGAGCTGTGGCGCTCCACTTCGGTTTCGTCGGCGTCGTCGGCAATACCGCGAATGGCCGCCACTTCGTCCGGCGCCGGCAGATATTCGATCACGGCGTCAAGCATGGCCTGCACGCCCTTGTTCTTGAACGCCGAGCCGCACAGCCCCACCACGATCTCGTTGTTCAGCACCTGGGCGCGCAGCCCCTGGTTGATTTCCTCGGTGGTGAGCGTGCCTTCCTCGAAATACTTTTCCATGAGCTCTTCACTGCCTTCGGCGGCCGCCTCGACCATCTCGTCGTGCAGCTGCTGGGCGCGCTCCTTGAGCTCGTCCGGGATTTCCTCTTCGTTGTAGGTAATCCCCATGTCGTGTTCGTTCCAGTAGATCGCCTTCATGCGCACCAGATCAATGATGCCCTTGAAGTCGTGTTCGGCGCCGATGTTGAGCTGGATGGGTACCAGCTTGGCGCCCAGGCGATCCCGGATCTGCTGGACCACGCGCTCGAAATCCGCGCCGGCACGGTCCATCTTGTTGACGAATACGATGCGCGGCACCTGATAGCGATCCGCCTGGTGCCAGACCGTCTCGGATTGCGGCTCCACGCCCGAAGTGCCGCAGAACACCACCACGGCACCGTCGAGCACACGCAGGGAACGCTCCACCTCGATGGTGAAGTCCACGTGCCCGGGCGTATCAATAATGTTGATCCGGTACTGGTCGTACTGCTGGTCCATGCCCTGCCAGAAGCAGGTGGTAGCAGCCGAGGTAATGGTAATGCCGCGCTCCTGCTCCTGGGACATCCAGTCCATCACGGCGGCCCCGTCATGCACTTCACCGATCTTGTGCGAGACACCGGTATAGAACAGCACGCGCTCGGTCGCGGTGGTCTTGCCCGCGTCCACGTGCGCCACAATGCCGATATTCCTGTAACGATTCAGGGGTGTCTTGCGTGCCACGGTAGTTCCTCGACTGTTGCTGAATACAAAAACCGGCCCTTGCACGGACCGGTCTACGGCATGCTGCTCCGCTGCTCAGAAGCGGAAATGGGAAAACGCCTTGTTCGATTCCGCCATGCGGTGCACGTCCTCGCGCTTTTTCACGGCCGCGCCCTTGCCTTCACAGGCGTCCATGATCTCGGCCGCCAGACGCTGGCGCATGCTCTTTTCACCGCGCTTGCGCGCCGCGTCCACCATCCAGCGCATGGCCAGTGCGGTACGGCGGCTGGGACGGACTTCCACGGGAACCTGGTAGGTAGCCCCGCCCACGCGGCGCGATTTGACTTCCACCATGGGACGGATGGCGTCCAGCGCCTGCTCGAAACTGTCGAGCGGCTCGGTACCCCGGCGCTGCTGAACAATATCCAGCGCACCATAGACAATGCGTTCGGCCAGCGCCTTCTTGCCGTCCACCATGACGTGGTTCATGAACTTGGCCAGCAGCTGGCTCTGGTATTTCGGATCCGGCAGGATCTCGCGTTTCGCTGCTACGCGCCTTCTCGGCATGGGATGCGTTCCTCTTGTCGACCCCGCGGGACGGGGAAAGCTTCAGGTTGACCCGGGACCGTGCCCGGCCTTACTCATCCGGCCGCCGCAGTGCGGCGGGCGATATTGGTTACTTCTTGGGCCGCTTGGTGCCGTACTTGGAGCGCCGCTGGCGGCGATCCTGGACACCGGCGGTATCCAGCGCGCCGCGCACGGTGTGATAACGCACACCCGGCAGGTCCTTGACCCGGCCGCCGCGAATCAGCACCACGCTGTGCTCCTGCAGGTTGTGGCCCTCGCCGCCGATATAGGAGGCGACTTCATAGCCATTGGTCAGGCGCACGCGGCACACTTTCCGAAGCGCGGAGTTCGGCTTCTTGGGTGTGGTGGTGTACACCCGGGTGCAAACGCCTCGACGTTGCGGGCACCCCTGCAGGGCGATCGAGTCGCTGCGGGCGGCCTTGTTCTTGCGCGGCTTGCGCACCAGTTGATTTGCCGTTGCCATGAAACTAACGCTCCACGCTTACTGTTTCGTGATAAAAGACCGCTGACCGGCCCTGTTTCGCTCCCGCGAAGGGTGCGAAATTCTAGGGCCGGCCCGGCGGCAAGTCAAGTCGCGCCGGAGCGCTACTCGTCCTCGGGCGAGCTCAGCGCTTCGGACAGCGCCGCTTCCACATCCTCGGTGGTGGGCCCTTCGCGGGCCTCGGCGTCTTCCTGGCGCTGCTGGCGCCGGTGTTCGTGATAGGCATAGCCGGTTCCCGCCGGAATCAGCCGGCCCACCACCACATTCTCCTTGAGCCCGCGCAGCTCGTCGGCCTTGCCAGTGACGGCCGCCTCGGTGAGCACGCGCGTGGTCTCCTGGAACGAGGCCGCGGAGATGAAGGACTCGGTGGCCAGCGAGGCCTTGGTAATCCCCAGCAGTACCCGGTCGTACTCGGGCAGCTGCTTGTCCTCGCCCGAGGCCTTGAGCCGATCGATCTCCTCGAGCACCCGGGCCAGCTCCACCTGCTCGCCCTTGAGGAACCCGCTGTCGCCGGCCTCGGTGATCTCGGCCTTGCGCATCATCTGCCGGATCACCGCCTCAATGTGCTTGTCGTTGATGTTCACGCCCTGGAGGCGATAAACCTCCTGCACCTCGTTGACGATGTAACGCGCGACCTCTTCCTGGCCGAGCAGACGCAGAATATCGTGCGGATTCATGGGGCCGTCGGAGACCACCTCGCCCTTCTCGACATGCTCGCCCTCGAAGACGTTGAGCTGACGGGACTTGGGAATCAGCACTTCCCGGGACTCGCCCTGTTCGTCGGTGATCACCAGCCGCACCTTGCCCTTGGTCTCCTTGCCGAAGGTCACGGTGCCCGAGGTTTCGGCGAGAATGGCCGCGTCCTTGGGCTGGCGCGCCTCGAACAGATCCGCCACACGCGGCAGACCGCCGGTGATATCCCGCGTCTTGGAGGTTTCCTGCGGGATCCGGGCGATGACGTCGCCCACCCGGATCTCCGAGCCGTCATCCAGGCTCGTGATCGAGCCGCCGGGCAGATGATACTGCGCCGGCGTTTCCGTATTGGGCACCATGACCGGCTTGCCCTTGCTGTCCACCACCCGGATGGACGGGCGCAGATCCTTGCCGGACGCCGGACGATCCTTGGGATCGATCACCTCGATCTGGCTCAACCCGGTGAGCTCGTCGGTCTGGTAGTTCACGGTGACATTTTCTTCCATGTCGCCGAACTTGACCTGACCTTCCACCTCGGCAATCACCGGATGGGTGTGCGGATCCCAGGTGGCCACCACCTGGCCCGGGTCGGTTTCGTCACCCTCGTTGACGGTAATGAGCGCGCCATAGGGGATCTTGTAGCGTTCGCGCTCGCGGCCCAGCTCGTCGGCCACGGCCAGCTCGCTGGAGCGTGAAACCACCACCAGGCCGTCCTTGTGCTCCACATACTTGATGTTGTGGAAGCGCACCTTGCCGCCGTGCTTGACCTGGATGTTCGACACGGCACTGGCGCGGCTCGCCGCGCCGCCGATGTGGAAGGTCCGCATGGTGAGCTGGGTGCCCGGCTCGCCGATGGACTGTGCCGCGATTACGCCCACGGCCTCGCCCACATTGATCTTGTGCCCGCGGGCCAGATCACGGCCGTAGCACTTGGAGCAGATGCCCCAGCGCGTCTGGCAGGTAATGGGCGAACGCACGACCATTTCGTCGATGCCCATGGCCTCGAGTTTTTCCACCCAGACCTCGTCCAGCACTGTGCCGGCCCTGAACACCACCTCATCGGTACCCGGACGCACCAGATCGTGCGCCACGGTGCGGCCCAGCACCCGTTCACGCAGGGGTTCGACAATATCGCCGCCTTCAATGAGCGGCACCATCAGCAGGCCATGCTCGGTGCCGCAATCCTCCTCGGTGATCACCAGATCCTGGGATACGTCCACCAGACGACGGGTCAGATACCCCGAGTTCGCCGTCTTCAGTGCCGTATCCGCCAGACCCTTACGGGCACCGTGCGTGGAAATGAAGTACTGGAGTACGTTCAGTCCCTCGCGGAAGTTCGACGTAATCGGCGTTTCGATAATGGAGCCGTCCGGCTTGGCCATGAGACCGCGCATGCCCGCCAGCTGACGAATCTGCGCCGGCGAACCCCGCGCGCCGGAGTCGGCCATCATCCAGATGGAGTTGAACGAATCCTGCTCTTCCTGCTCGCCATCGCGATTGATGACCACCTCTTTCTTGAGGTTTTCCATCATGGCCTTGGCGATCTGGTCGTTGGTACGCGCCCAGATATCCACTACCTTGTTGTAACGCTCGCCGCGCGTGACCAGCCCCGAGGCGAACTGTTCCTCGATCTCGTAGACCTCGTCTTCGGCCTGCGAAACCTGCTCGGTCTTGGCGTCCGGAATCACCATGTCCTCGATCCCGATGGACGATCCGGACAGGGTGGCCTCGCGGAAACCGAGATACATGATCTGGTCGGCGAAGATGCAGGTGTCCTTGGTGCCCAGCACGCGATAGCACTGGTTCATGAGCGCCGAAATGCCCTTCTTGTCCATGGACTTGTTGACCATTTCGAACGGCAACCCTTCGGGCACCACTTCCCAGAGCCGGCAGCGGCCCGGCGTGGTATCCGCCATGAAGGTGCGCTCGCTCTCGTTGCCTTCCTGATCACAGACCTTCTCATGGATGCGTACTTTTACCCGCGCATGCATGTCCACCTGGCCGCTGCCCAGGGCCCGACCAACTTCCGCGATATCGGCGAAATGCCGTCCCTCGCCATAGGCATTCACCTTTTCGCGGGAGATGTAATACAGCCCGAGCACCACGTCCTGGGTGGGCACAATGATGGGGTCCCCGCTGGCCGGCGCCAGGATATTGTTGGTGGACATCATCAGCGCCCGGGATTCGAGCTGCGCTTCCAGGGTCAGCGGCACATGCACCGCCATCTGATCACCGTCGAAGTCGGCATTGAACGCCGCGCAGACCAGCGGATGCAGCTGAATGGCCTTGCCCTCAATCAGTACCGGCTCGAATGCCTGAATACCCAGACGGTGGAGCGTGGGCGCGCGGTTGAGCAGCACGGGATGCTCGCGAATGACCTCGGCGAGAATATCCCAGACCTCGGGGGTCTCGCGCTCGACCATCTTCTTGGCCGCCTTGATGGTGGTGGCCAGGCCCCGGCCTTCCAGCTTGGAAAAGATGAAGGGCTTGAACAGCTCCAGCGCCATCTTCTTGGGCAGACCGCACTCGTGCAGCCGCAGCGTGGGCCCCACGACAATCACCGAACGGCCCGAATAGTCCACGCGCTTGCCCAGCAGGTTCTGCCGGAAGCGCCCCTGCTTGCCCTTGATCATGTCGGCCAGGGATTTCAGCGGGCGCTTGTTGGTGCCGGTAATGGCCCGGCCGCGCCGGCCGTTGTCCAGCAACGCGTCCACGGATTCCTGCAGCATGCGCTTTTCGTTGCGCACGATAATATCCGGGGCATTGAGATCCAGCAGGCGCTTGAGCCGGTTGTTGCGGTTAATCACCCGCCGATAGAGATCGTTGAGATCGGAGGTGGCGAAGCGGCCGCCGTCGAGCGGCACCAGCGGACGCAGATCCGGCGGCAACACCGGCAGCACTTCCAGGATCATCCATTCAGGCTCGTTGCCCGAAGCCTGGAAAGCTTCCATGAGCTTCAGGCGCTTGGACAGCTTCTTGAGCTTGGTGTCCGAGTTGGTGGACTCGATATCCTCGCGCAGGCCGTCGATTTCCTCCTGCAGGTCCATTTCCTTGAGCAGTTGCTGCACGGCCTCGGCACCCATGCGGGCCTCGAACTCGTCGCCGAACTGTTCCAGCTGCTCGAAGTATTCCTCGTCGGTGAGCAGCTGCCCCTTTTCCAGGGTGGTCATGCCCGGCTCGGTGACAATAAAGGACTCGAAATAGAGCACGCGCTCGATATCGCGCAGCGTCATGTCGAGCAGCAGGCCGATACGGCTGGGCAACGACTTCAGAAACCAGATGTGCGCGGTGGGCGAAGCCAGCTCGATATGCCCCATGCGCTCGCGGCGCACCTTGGACAGGGTTACCTCGACGCCGCACTTCTCGCAGATTACACCACGGTGCTTGAGCCGCTTGTACTTGCCGCACAGGCACTCGTAGTCCTTGATGGGACCGAATACGCGCGCGCAGAAGAGCCCGTCCCGCTCCGGCTTGAAGGTGCGGTAGTTGATGGTTTCGGGTTTCTTCACCTCACCGAATGACCAGGATCGGATCATATCCGGCGGGGCGAGACCGATGCGGAGCTTGTCGAACTCCGTGACCTGTTCCTGGCTTTTGAGCAGATTCAGCAAGTCTTTCAAGGCCTGTCCTCCATTGGGAGCTTGAGCTCATCGCCGAATGCCCCCGCAGGGGCAAGCGGTATCAGTCGTTTTCCAGCTCGATATTGATGCCCAGCGAACGGATTTCCTTCAACAGCACATTGAAGGACTCCGGCATGCCCGGCTCCATCCGGTGATCACCGTCCACGATGTTCTTGTACATCCGGGTGCGGCCGTTCACGTCATCGGACTTCACCGTGAGCATTTCCTGCAGCGTATAGGCCGCACCATAGGCCTCCAGGGCCCAGACTTCCATTTCACCAAAGCGCTGGCCGCCGAACTGGGCCTTGCCGCCCAGCGGCTGCTGGGTCACCAGGCTGTACGAGCCGGTGGAGCGTGCGTGCATCTTGTCATCAATCAGGTGATTGAGCTTGAGGATGTACATATAGCCCACCGTCACCGGACGCCCGAACTGCTCGCCCGTGCGCCCGTCCCAGAGCGCCATCTGCCCGGATTCGTTCAATCCGGCCAGTTTCAGCAGATCCTTGATCTCGGGCTCCTGGGCACCATCAAAGACCGGCGTCGCCATGGGCACACCCTCGCGCAGGTTGTCCGCCAGCTCCAGGACCTCCTGATCATTGAGGCTGTCCAGATCCACCGGCTTGCCGCCCTGACCGGTCTGGTTGTAGATCTGATCCAGGAAATCCCGCACCTCGGATACCTTGCGCTGCTGCTCCAGCATCGCCTCGATCTGTTTGCCGAGTCCATGAGCTGCCCAGCCCAGATGCGTCTCCAGTACCTGACCGATGTTCATCCGCGAGGGTACGCCCAGCGGATTGAGCACCACATCCACCGGGATGCCGTTTTCATCATAGGGCATGTCCTCTTCCGGCATGACCTCCGAGATCACGCCCTTGTTGCCGTGCCGGCCGGCCATCTTGTCGCCGGGCTGGATGCGGCGTTTGATGGCCAGGTAAACCTTGACCACCTTGAGCACGCCGTGGGAGAGGTCGTCGCCGCCCATGATCTTGTCCTGCTGATCCCGGAAGCGCTCATCCTGCTCCTTCTTGTGCTGCTCCAGATACTGCTGGGCACGTTCAAGCTGTTCCGCCACGTCCTCGTCCGCCGGACGCAGCTCGAACCACTGCTCCTTGTCCAGACCATCCAGGATCTCGTCGGTCAGCGCCGTGCCACGCTTGAGCCCGGCACCGCCGTTGACCTTCTTGCCCACGAGCTGCTTGCGCAGCCGTTCCAGCAGATCCTGCTCCAGAATCCGCAGCTCGTCGCGCAGGTCCTTGCGGAACTGATCCAGCTCGGCCTGCTCGATGTGCTGGGCACGCTCATCCTTTTCCACACCGTCGCGGGTGAAGACCTGGACGTCGATGACGGTGCCATCCACGCCCGTGGGTACACGCTGGGACGTATCCTTCACGTCCGAAGCCTTTTCGCCAAAGATGGCGCGCAGGAGTTTCTCCTCCGGCGTGAGCTGGGATTCGCCCTTGGGCGTGACCTTGCCCACCAGGATATCGCCGGCATTCACCTCGGCACCGATATAGACGATGCCGGACTCATCCAGCTTGGACAGAGCCGCCTCGCCCACATTGGGGATGTCCGCGGAAATCTCTTCCGGGCCCAGCTTGGTGTCGCGGGCAATGCAGGTCAGTTCCTGAATATGGATGGAGGTGAAGCGATCCTCCCGGGCGACGCGCTCGGAAATGAGAATCGAGTCCTCGAAGTTGTAACCGTTCCAGGGCATGAAAGCGACGCGCATGTTCTGGCCCAGCGCCAGGTCGCCCATGTCCACGGAGGGACCGTCGGCCAGGATGTCGCCGCGCGCCACGTCGTCGCCGGGGCGCACGATGGGCCGCTGGTTCTGGCAGGTATTCTGGTTAGAGCGCAGGTACTTGGTCAGGTTGTAGATGTCGACGCCGGCCTCGCCGCCGAGGATCTCGTCGTCGTTGACCCGCACCACGATGCGCTTGGCGTCGACCGAGTCGATCACCCCGCCGCGACGCGCCACGGCGCAGAC
>CAZHGU010000031.1:0-9159 GCA_964532105.1 uncultured Alcanivorax sp.
AGAGCCGTACCGCTGCGCTGGACGGTGTAGCGCGGACACATTGTGGCGCCACCACACCTTCGTCCGCGCGCCTTGCCAGCCAACCGGTACGGCTCTCAGCGAGTACGTGCATGGAACGGGCAGGACACCGGATCGTGGACGATCTGTCTGGCCCGACCCGTCATGAGCCGGAGCGGATGAGGGAACTCTGCCCGCCAGCCTCCGGCTGGCGGGCAGAGTCGCTCGTCGGGGTTCGTTTCTTTGGTTACTTTCTTGCCGAACAGCAAGAAAGTAACGCCCCCGAAAGGGGGCTTTTAGACAAAGTTGCTTTGCAAGGTAGATCCCGGATCACCTTCCGGCAGGAGACGCTCAGGCTGTCCCCCCCACGGTCAGTGCATCCACCCGCAGCGTGGGCTGCCCCACCCCCACGGGTACGGACTGGCCCTCCTTGCCGCAGACGCCGATGCCGGAGTCGAGTTCCAGGTCATTGCCTACCATGGAGACGTTCTGCATGACCTCGGCGCCGGAGCCGATCAGGGTGGCGCCCTTGACCGGGCAGACAATTTTGCCCTTCTCCACCAGATAGGCTTCGCTGGAGGAAAACACGAAGCGCCCGGAGGTGATATCCACCTGGCCGCCGCCGAAATTCACGGCATAGATACCGCGGTCCAGCGAACCGATGATGTCGTCCGGACTGTCCTCGCCGGGGAGCATATAGGTGTTGGTCATGCGCGGCATGGGCAGGTGGGCATAGGACTCGCGCCGGCCGTTGCCGGTGGCCGGTACGCCCATGAGGTGGGCGTTGTGCTTGTCCTGCATGAAGTTCACCAGCCGGCCGTTCTCGATCAGGGTGTTGTAGCCGGTGGGCGTGCCCTCGTCGTCGATATTGAGCGAGCCGCGCCGGCCCGCCAGGGTGCCGTCGTCCACGACCGTGACCCCGGAGCCGGCCACCTGCTGGCCCATGCGATTGGCAAACATGGAAGTCCCCTTGCGATTGAAATCGCCTTCCAGACCATGGCCCACCGCTTCATGGAGCAGCACGCCCGGCCAGCCCGGCCCCAGGACCACGGGCATGGTGCCCGCCGGCGCCGGCTCGGCTTCCAGGTTCACCTGGGACTGACGCACGGCCTGACGGGCCCAGTCCTGCCAGCGGTCGCCTTCCAGCAGCCAGTCATAATCCACCCGGCCGCCGCCGCCGGCGCTGCCGCGCTCGCGCCGGCCGTTGCGCTCGGCGATCACGGACACGTTCAGGCGCACCAGCGGCCGCACATCCGCGGCCAGGGTGCCGTCACTGCCCAGCACCAGGATGACTTCGTGACGCGCGGCCAGCGAGGCGGTCACTTCCCGCACGGACGGATCCAGCGAGCGCGCCATCTGGTCCACTTCCTGGAGCAATTGCACCTTGCGTTCGGAGTCCCAGGAGGCCAGCGGATCCTCCATGCCGTACAGGGCCGGACTCTGCACCCGGTTCAGCATCGGCAGGGTGCCGCTCTGGCCCTGGCGCACAATGGCGCGCGCGGCGCCCGCCGCGCTGCCGAGACTCTCCGCGTCGATATCATCCGTATAGGCGAAACCGGTCTGCTGACCGCTCAGGGTGCGCACACCCACGCCCCGATCCAGGTTGTAACTGGCATCGCGCACCATGCCGTCTTCGAGCACCCAGGCTTCGTGGCGGCTGTGCTGGAAATAGAGATCGGCATAGTCCACGTTGCCGGTCAGGGTACCGCGCAGGGTGTCCTCGAGCTGGCCCTCGGCCAGGCCGGCCGGCGCCAGCAGGATCTGTTGCGCCAGATCGAAATGATCAGTGGGGCTGGATGTCATCGGGAAGGGTTACTCCAAAACGTCGATGTTGATGAACGGGCAGACGGTGCCGAATCTCGGCCTGCCTGGCAAGGTCGACCCGTGCGCTCAGAACGCCCGTGCCGTCGTCCAGGGCCGCTTCCACTTCGCCCCAGGGGTTGGCCAGCAGGCTGTGACCGTGACTCTGACGGCGGCCGCCGTGATGGCCGGTCTGATCCACGCCCAGCACGAAACACCCGGTTTCCACGGCCCGGGCGCGCAGCAGCAGCGTCCAGTGAGCGGCGCCGGTCACCTCGGTAAAGGCGCTGGGGTAGACCAGCAGATCGGCGCCGCGATCCGCCAGCACCCGTGCCAGGGCGGGGAAACGCAGATCATAGCAGACCGCCAGCCCCACCCGGAGCCCGGCCACATCCACGGTGGTCAGGGTATCCCCCGGTTCGAAGACATCGGACTCGCGGTAACGGCCCTGCCGGTCCGCCACATCGGCATCGAAGAGATGGAGCTTGTCATAGCGGCCCAGATCCGCGCCGTCGGCATCAAAGACCCGGCAGGCGGTGCGTACACGGGGCGCGGGCACTTCACTGCCGTCCGGGCGCCGGATCAGCGGCAGGGTGCCACCGATAATCGCCAGGCCCAGTTCGCGCGCCTGTTCGGCGAGCCAGGATTCCAGTTCCGCGCCCCGGGCCTCGGCCACGCCCCGGTAGTCGCCGCCATAGCAGGCAAAATTCTCCGGCAGCACGGCCAGGTGCGCGCCCTGATCCCGGGCGCGGCGCAGCCCACTGGCCGCCGCGTCCAGATTCACGTCCAGATCATCGGTGCTGCACAGCTGGATGCCCGCGATTATGGGATGCTGATTCATGGCTGATACGACCTCAATCCGATTCACCCAGTTCCCGCACTTCGGGCTCCTGCCAGGGACCGGTCACACGGTAGGAAAGCGTGGTCATCTTTTCGAGATTACTGCCCCAGAGCCGGTCGAAGACAAAGATGCCGGCACAGGCGGCCGGGCCGGCGAGGCAACCGGCATAGAGGTTGCTCGACAAGGGCAGTGTAACGTCCATGCGATGATCCAGGGTCTCCGTATCCAGATTCAGTTCACCCTGGATGCGGAATTCCGCCGAGGGGGACTCGATGACCAGATTGTCCGTGGTGATGCGCGGCCCCTGAAGCTGGAAATCACCGCTGATGGCGTCACAGCTCAGCCCCTTCTTGTACAGATCACTGAAATCCAGACGCAGGCGCCGGGACAGACTGCCCACATTGAGAATGCCCAGCACCCGCAGCGCCGAAGCGCCCCGGCTGGTTTCGGGAATGCGGCACTCGCCGATATCCACCGACGCATGGCCCTGCAGGGCCTGGTAATCCGCATCCAGCGGCGAGCCCGGCCAGCGTATATCCACCACGGACCGGGCATCCTTGCTCTCGATGACCGCATCCAGGTCCCAGGCATTCAGGGCATTGTGCAGGCGCCCCGCCGTTACCCGACCCACGAAATGGCTCTGCTGCCCCGCCGGGGTCTGGGTCCAGTTCAGACGGCCGTGGAAATCGGTCTTGCGCCAGCGGCCCTCCAGGTCCTGGAAAACGACCCCCTGGTCCGTGGGCCGCAGGGCAAAGGCCCAGCGGCCATAGTCCGTGCCATTGACACGCACATCCCGCAAGTCCACATCGGCAATGGGCATGTCTGCGGGGGCCGGTTTGCCGGTGCCTTCGCCCGGTTGCAGATGCGCCCGGTTCAGGGTCAGTTCCAGCGGGCGGTCCCCGTCCACCCGGTATTCGGACGGCACGCGCAGGCTGCCCGTCACTTCATCGCTGTCGAGCTCTACCCGCCAGCCCTGTTCATGGGGGGCCAGATTGAGCCGGCTGTTGCTTGCCTCCACGCCATAGAGATCCAGCGTATCAACCGTCAGCGCCAGTTCATCCAGCGGCGGTGGCGACTGCATTTCCCGGCGCCGGCGCTCGCGGATCCAGTCCACCCAGGCCCGGGCATCGAGATAATCCAGTTCACCGTCCACCCGGACGCCGGGTTCATCGCGCACCGTCGCCGGGGCGCCGCCCAGCGCCAGATGACCGCGCGCGAGCGCATCCTGCTCCAGGAAAAACAGCCCATCCAGTTGATCGCCATAGCGAAAGCGCACCTCATCCGCCGGATCGCCGCGATTCCAGTCCACGGAGAGTGGCACCGCCCGGGAAGCCTGCTTGCCCAGCGGCGCCGGCGCCTTCAGGGTCAAGTCCCTCAACGGGGAGGTCAGCGACAACGCGATCCGGTCGCCGTCCCGGGGCAGGGTCAACTCCGCCTGATAATCCAGACTTCCTTCGGCGAGTTCCAGCCAGGGGTTCTGGATGCGCGCGCGCAAGTCCGTCATGGAGGCCGAGCCGGTCAGGTTGATCCGGGTGTCTTCGCCGTCCGAACGAACACGGCCCTCCAGCGGCCGGCCCAGGAGTTCGCCCGTGATCCGCTCCATGTTGAGCCCGCGCCGCAATTCATAGCTGAAATCGCCGCCCAGGCCGGTGGCGCGCACATCGAAGCGCTCCGAGTCCAGATTCGCGTCACGCAACCGGCCCTGACTCAGCAACCGGGGCTCGCCACCTTCCGGGCCCAGCGGCCAGTGCAGCATGAGCTCGGCGTCCAGTTCACCGCCGGTCAGGCCCCAGTCCCGCACGGCCGGGGGTAGTCGTTCACGCAGGGGGGTGTTGTGGAAGATGTGCGAGAGATCGTCCGGCGGGCCCCGCAGATCGCCGGAGACGGTCAGCTCGGGCGTGGTGCCCGGCGGCACGCCGGGCACGGCAAAGGCGACCTTTTCCAGGCGCGTATCCCGCAAGCGTCCGGACAGTTCCGTGCCTTCCACCCGCCGGCCGTCCAGCTCGACCCGTCCTTCCAGATCCCGGATGGCGGGCCAGCCGTCGAGAAAATGCAGACGCAGATCCTCGAACCGGAACCCCATCTGCAGGGTCCGGTCCTGCTGACGCCGGGGATCGATCTGCACCGGACCCTGGTAGAGAAAGCGCCCCCGGGTGACCCGGCCGCCTTCGAAGGCGTTATCCAGCCACCGGCCCAGTTCTTCGTTCACCTTGCCGTCCGGTACATAACGCGCGGCGGCCCGGGCCTGCCCCTCACGCAGATCTCCCACCAGGCGCAGTTCCGGCGTTTGTTCATCATGCAGATGGAGACTCATAAGCGCATCGGCGCGCGCGTGTTCATTGCGCAGCCGAATCCGCCCGCTTTCGATTACCAGGCCACGCTCGCGGCGTGTCCACTGCAATGCGCCCCGCGCCCGGGCCTTCAGGGTCTGTTCGTAGAGTCCGGCCAGATCCAGCGCCAGGGCGTCACTGTCCAGCCGGGCCACGCCCCGTTCGGGCGTGCCGGCAAACCAGCCCGACACCCCCTCCAGCCCCGGCAGGCCGTCCCGGGCCCGGCAGGCGAAATGCCGGACCCGGCCGCTGAAGAAATCCACCGCGGAGCCCCGGCCACTGGCCTGGAATTCTTCCACTTGCCCCCGGGGGGCCAGATGCCGCAGTGTTTCGGCACCTTCTTCCAGCGCCTCCGGACGGACAAAGGGCAGCTCCAGCAGCTGCTCCCGGGTGGCGGCCAGATCCAGGTTCCGGGCCAGCACGCGCCACTTCGGTCCTTTCTCCGGACGCGGATTCCAGAACAGGCCCAGTTCCCCGGCCTGCCATTCCCCCTGCTTCGAACTCAGCTGCATCTGCCGCAGGCTGAGATGATAGCCGGAATCACGTTGTTCCAGACGCCCCAGCGCGGACGCGCTGGACAGCCGCCAGCGCCCGTCATTGCGCTGATCCCGCAGCTTCAGCTCATCCAGCGCCGCCTTGACCGTGGCCGTGCCGGGCTGGCCGCCGTCCAGATCGGCCCAGACGGACAGGTCCCCGTCCACCCCCTCGGCCGTAATCGGACCCAGATCCGCGTGTTCCAGCCAGCGCTGCCAGCCATCGCCCTGCATCCGGGCATAGACATCACCGTCGAGTTCGGACCACCGGAAAGCGTCCTGATCCAGTCCCAGACGCAGATCCAGCGAGCGTTCGCCATCCACGGAGTCCGCGCGCAGCGACAGGCGGTGATGACGCCCCGAGTTGATCAGCGCCAGTTCCAGATCCCGGGTTTCCAGCCTGGGCAGACCCGGCCAGTCCAGCCCCAGATGCACTTCATCCAGCACCACCCGGTTCTGACGATAGACCCAGGCCAGCGCCCGCCGCAGCGACGGCGGCTCGCGCTCGGTTTCCAGCCCCCGGAAGGAGATATCGCCGTCGTCGGAACGCGCCAGATCCAGACTCGCCCCCCGGATGAGCAGGCGCCGCAGGCGTGGCCGGCGTTCGACCAGGGAGGAGAGCACATCCAGGGTCAGCACCACCTGATCCAGTTCCAGAGGCGCATCGCCGTCCGGTACCGGCAGGCGCAGATCCTGCAGTTCCAGCACGGGCGAAAGTCCGTCCATGCGGCCGGACAGCGCGCCGATATCCAGCGCCGTTCCCAGCTGTTCTTCCAGGCGGGTTTCCAGGGGTTCATGCCAGTGCGGAACCAGCGCCATGAGCTGGCGGCCCAGCACCACATAGGCGGCCACCGCCAGCAGGAGCACGGCGGCAAGCTGCCAGAGCCGCGTCCGCAGACGTCTTCGGGCGGGGCCGTTCGCACTGAAGGCTTGCCGTTTCGGGTTCACAACGCGTGCTCTGGTATTGGCTGATTCACGATATCGCGGGCGTACGGGCTATCGGGCTTGGCGACCCGCTCAACCTTCCTTTCGCTCGCAAGGATCGGGCCGGCCCATTGTGAATCAGGGCGTAGCCGCCCGCCAGTAGGGCACCTCCGCCCAGTCCAGCAAGGGCCGCAGTTCCGCCAGGGGCAGGCCCACCACATTGGAATAGCTGCCTTCCAGCCCGGCCACCAGCATGGCGCCGAAGCCCTGGATACCGTAGGCGCCCGCCTTGTCCATGGGTTCGCCGGTGGCCACATAGGCCCGAATCAGTTCGTCGCTGAGTTCCAGAAACCGGACACCGGTCTCGACCCGCACTTCGCGGCAGTCCTCACCCCGATACAGACAGACCGCGGACAAGACCCGATGGCGGGCGCCGGACAACCGGCGCAGCAGGGCCGCCGCCCCGGCCTCGTCTTCGGGCTTGCCCAGGGGTTCATCGCCGAACACCACGGAGGTGTCCGCGCCCAGGACCACGTCGGCGTCGTCACCGGCGCGCCGACGGCCGGCCCGCGCTTTCTCTCGCGCCATCCGGCTTACATAGGCTTCGGGGGACTCACCGGCCGTCCGGCTTTCATCGATATCCGGCGGCGTAAGCCGTTGATAGGCCACGCCGATCTGCTCCAGCAGCACGGCGCGACGCGGCGAGGCGGAAGCAAGCTGCAATACGGCCATGATCAGCGTACCCAGAACTGACGGCGTACCTGGCGCAACACCACGAAAACGGCGCGCCAGAGCACGGCGGACACCAGGGCGGGCAGCAGCATCATCAGCGGGCCCTGTACCGTGGTGCCGGTAACGTTCTGCACCGTATAGGCCACCAGCACCGCCGTGCCCGTGAGCAGAAAGACAATGCCGCTTTGCTGCACCGGCGAAAACACCCGCAGACGCTTGTAGGCCAGCAGGGTGATATAGGCCACCAGGGCATAGGCGAGCGCGTGCTGGCCCAGCACCACGCCGGTAAGCGCGTCCTGGAACAGCCCCACGCCGAAGCCCCAGAAAACGCCCATGCGGTGCGGCAGGGCAATGACCCAGTAAATCAGTACCAGCGCCATCCATTCGGGACGGGCCCGGTCGAGCATTTCGGGCAGGGGCAGCACTTCCAGCCAGGCGGCGAGCAGAAAGGTAACGATCACCACCGGCGTGCCGGCGGAGCGCGTCTGCGGCTCATTCAGCATCGTCGGCCTCCGGTTGCCGGGCCTGGATCTCGGAGCGCCGCACCAGCAGCACATGGCTGAGCCGGCCCAGCCGGCCCCGGGGTTGAGCTTCAATGCTCAAAAAGGCGTGGCCGGGCTTGTGGGTCACCGAGGTGACCTCCGCCACCGGATAGCCGTTGGGATAGCGGCCGCCCAGCCCCGTGCTCACCAGCAGATCCTCTTCCCGGACATCGGCCGTTTCCGGGACATAGCGCATTTCCAGCCGGTCGGCGCGGCCCGTGCCCGCGAGAATGCTGCGCACGCCGTTACGGTTCACCTTCACGGACAGCGCATGATTGGCATCGGTGATCAGCAGCACCCGGGACGACAGGGGCCCCACTTCCACCACCTGGCCGATCAGGCCCTGACTGTCCAGCACCGCCTGCCCCTGGTAGACATCGCCGCCGACCGAGCCCTGATTGATCACCAGCTCACGCCGGTTGGGATCCGGATCCGAGCCGATCACCTCGGCCACCCGGACCTGTTCGTCCACGCGCTCCGAGGAATTGAGCAGTTCGCGCAGACGCACGTTTTCCGCCTGGAGCACGGCCAGGCGCTGGGCTTTTTGTTCCAGGATCAGCAGACGGCGCTCCAGCCGGGCGTTTTCCTGCTGCAACTGTTCGCGGGTGCGTAGCTGCTCCCCCAGCCAGTCGGCGGTGTCCAGGGGCCAGTCCGCGGCATAATGGACAGGTGCGGTGACCAGATTCAGCCCCTGCCGTACCGGATCCAGCCAGGACGTGCGCTGTTCCGCCAGCACCAGCGCCACCGCCAGCACCAGCGCCAGCAACAGGCGATAGCCGGGTTGATCCGTGTTGGAAAACAGGGTGCTGATGAAACGCCTCCGCTATCGGGACAGTCCGCCGGTATCATACCCCGGATGCGCCGGGCCGCGGAATCGCCCCACAGCAGCATGCGCGAAACGGGGGAAAGACGGACGGATGTGCGGGCGGTCAGTCGGCGGCCAGGGACTCGAATCCGCCCGTATCCATCAGCTCCAGGGCCTTGCCCCCGCCCCGGGCCACACAGGTGAGCGGATTCTCGGCCACGATCACCGGCAGACCGGTTTCTTCCGAGAGCAGCTTGTCGATATCGCGCAACAGCGCGCCACCACCGGTCAGCACCAGCCCGCGCTCGGCGATATCGCTGGCCAGTTCCGGCGGGCAGGCTTCCAGAGCATTCTTGACCGAATTGACAATCCCCGAAAGCGGATCCTTGAGCGCTTCCAGGATTTCCTCGCTGTTCAGGGTAAAGCTGCGCGGCACGCCTTCCGCCAGGTTGCGCCCGCGCACATCGATTTCGCGAATCTCGGAACCGGACCAGGCGGTGCCGATTTCGTGCTTGATGCGCTCGGCGGTGGATTCGCCGATCAGACTGCCATATTCCTTGCGCACAAAGGCCACAATGGCCTCGTCGAAGCGGTCGCCGCCCAGCCGCGCGGAATCGGAATAGACCACGCCGTTGAGCGAGATCACCGCGATCTC
>CAZHGU010000032.1:0-9130 GCA_964532105.1 uncultured Alcanivorax sp.
GCGTCTTGCCGCTGCGCGAGACGCCGGTGAGGATCACATCCGCCTGGTCGTAGTAGCGGGTGCGTGCGCCGTCGTCATTGTCCAGCGCGAAATGCACGGCGCCGATGCGGATGCGGTAGGCTTCGGCGTCGCGGATGGCGTGGCTCTGGCCCACGGTGTGGCTCGAGCGCATACCCAGCTCCTGCTCCAGCGGATGCAGGAAGGCGGCGAACATGTCCAGCACCAGGCCGTGGCACTGGCTCAGGATTTCCCGGTGACTTTCGTCCACCAGGGTGGAGAACACGATGGGGGTCTCGTTGCGTTCGGCGGCCGTGCGGTTGATCTGGCTGACCGCCTCGTGTGTGTCCTCATCGGACTGGATATAGGGCAGGGTGAACTGCTCAAAGGCGATGCCCGAGAACTGGCTGAGCAGGGAATGGCCCAGGGTTTCGGCGGTAATGCCGGTGCCGTCGGAGACGTAAAAGGCGGCGCGTGTCATGAGCTGTCGCTACTCCCGAAAGATGCGTGGAAGCTGTTAGTCTGACACGCTCATGCCCGCACGGCGAGAGGCCCCGGAGGGCAGGGCCTCACAACACCGATTAGTCCTTGTCTTCGTCCTTGCTCTCGAACTCGGCCCGGGCGGCATAGAAGCCGGTCTTGAGACCGTCCCAGGCGATTTCCAGGCCGTCGCGGATATCCTCGAAGGCGTTGCTGGCGCTCTCTTCCAGTTTTTCCAGTTTGCCTTCCACTTCGTGGCGGTACTGGCGAGCGGATTCCAGCTGTTCCTGGGCGCGCTTTTCGGCCTGGCCGGCCAGATCGCGTACCCGGTGTTCCAGCCGGTCCAGCTCATAATCCCATTCCTCGAGTTGCTTGCGCAGGCGCTCGATGTATTCCTGGCGGGAGGACATGGCTATCTCCTGTGTTGTTCAATAACGGTAGTATCGCGCATTTCGGCGCTTTCCGGTTTGACCCGAATCAACCCGCGGTGCCGGACGACTCCGGATTGTGCAGCACCAGTACGTCCGAAGCACTCTGGAAGAGTATGTGTTCGGCGGTGTTGCCGAGCAGCAGCCGTTCCACGGAATTCTTCTGGACCGTGCCCATGACCAGCAGGCCGGGCGGCAGCGAAGCCATGTAATCGGCCAGCGCCCGTGCCGGCGGGCCATCCAGGAACTGGATCTGCTCTTCTTCCAGATCTTCGCTCTCGCGGATGGCTTCCAGGCGCTGTTCGTAGAGTTCGCGCTGGGACTCGGCCACGTCTACGCTGGCCGGAATGGCTTCGCCGGCGAGCATGACCAGGGTTTCGTCCGGATAGTCCAGCGCATGCACCAGGGTCAGACTGCCGCCCAGACGCGTGGACCAGTGGCGGCTGTGCTCGACGATCCGGCGCGTGAGCGGATCCGGGGTTTTCTGGAAGGGGTCCGGATCCACGGCGGCCACCACGGGCGGATGGTCCGACCAGTGCTGATTGCCCGCGAACAGCAGGGGGCAGGTGGCGTTACGGATCAGTTTCCATTCGAGCGGCGTGAACAGCAGCCGCTTGAGTCGGGGTTCATAGTGCGAATGCACCACCACCATGGAGGGCTGCCATTCGTCGATGGTGTGCATCAGTTCCTGGAAGCTGTCGCCGGACCAGACAATCCGGGGATCGGCCAGCTGGATGCTGGACTGTTCCGCCAGTTCGCGGATATGGTTGCGCCAGGTTTCGCTGATGTGCTGCCGGGCCTGTTGCAGCGCGTCCACGCCATGGGTAAGCCGCTTTTCCAGACTGGTGGAGCGCACATTGACGAAGACCGATACCGGGTCGTCACCGGCCAGCCGGGCGGCTTTCTCCAGTGCCGGTTGGCTCGCTTCCAGGTCCGGATCCAGTACTACCAGCAATCCACTCACGAATCATGCTCCCGTCTTGTTCTGTTCAATGAGATTTTAGCAGCTTCCGGAGTTACCAGGGCTTGTAGAGCGCCAGCCCGAAAATCGATACCAGCACCAGCAGGGCGAATGCGGCAAAACCGATGCGCTGTCCGGACGAACGCGCCGTATCCAGTGCCTGCTTGCCCGCCAGGATATAGATCACCAGCAACACCACCTTGGCGGTCAGCCAGTGATGCACCAGCGGATACCAGCCCGTGACCACCATGAGCCCGATGGCCGCGGCCAGCAGGAGGGTGTCGTTGGCATGCGGAATCCAGCGCAGGGGCGTGTGGCGCCAGGGCCGGCCGGCGGCGTCCAGTCCCAGCCGCAGGATGAACAGGGCCGCCGTAATGACGGCCGTGGCCACATGCAGGTGCTTGAAGACGCTGTACAGCACGCCCGATCAGCTGGTTCCGCTCGTGTTGCCCTTGCCGGCCATGAAGGCGTTGAGCATGTCCATGGGCAGCGGGAAGGCAATGGTGGTGGTGCGGTCGTTGGCCACCTCGGTGAGCGTCTGCAGATAACGCAGCTGCAGTGCCTGGGGCTGCTTCGCCAGAGTGTTGGCGGCGTCCAGCAGGCGCTCCGAGGCTTCCAGCTCGCCGTTGGCGTGAATTACCTTGGCGCGCCGGACCCGTTCGGCTTCCGCCTGGCGGGCGATGACACGCACCATGTCCTCGTCCAGATCCACATGCTTGATCTCCACATTGGACACCTTGATACCCCAGGCATCCGTCTGCTCGTCCAGAATGTTCTGGATATCCTCGTTGAGTGAATCCCGGGAGGCCAGCATGTCGTCGAGTTCATGTTTGCCCAGCACGGAACGCAGCGTGGTCTGGGACAGCTGACTGGTGGCGGAGTAGAAATCCTCCACATTAATCACGGATTTCTGCGCGTCCAGGATCCGGAAGTAGATCACCGCGTTCACCTTCACCGAGACGTTGTCCCGCGAGATTACATCCTGGGAGGGCACATCCAGCACCCGGATACGCAGATCCACGCGCACCATCTGCTGGATCAACGGGATCACGATGATCAGGCCCGGGCCCTTGACCTTGTGATAGCGCCCCAGCATGAAGATGACCCCGCGCTCGTATTCGCGCAGGATGCGGAACATGCTCATCAGCAGCGCAATGACAATAACCGCAATGGATAACCAGAAATAACTCATTCTTGTGCCTCCACATAAAGTGTCAGTCCGTCGATATTCCGGATGCGCAGGAGCTGGCCCTCGCGCACCGGCGTGTCCGTTCGGGCGCGCCACATTTCACCCATGGCCCGTACCCGGCCCTGTTCGTCGAAATCCTCCAGCGCGCGCGCCGTTTCGTTGAGCATACCTTCCGCGCCGCTGACGACTTCGTGGCGGAAGGCCTTGAAGGCCAGACGCAGCACCACCGACAGGATCAGTACCGAGGCAACGCCGAAGGCGGCGATAATGGGCATCGCTATCTGATAGCCGGGCAGATCCGTATCCATGAGCATGATGGAGCCGACAACAAAGGCCACGGCACCCCCGAGGCCGAGCACGCCGAAGGTGGGGGTAAAGGCCTCCGTCACCATCAGCCCGATGCCCAGCACGATCAGGCCCAGACCCACATAGCTGATGGGCAGCATCTGCAGGGCATAGAGCGCGGTGAGCAGGCAGATGGCGCCCACCACGCCGGGCACGCCCATGCCCGGGTTGTAGAACTCCAGGATAATCCCGTAGATGCCGATCATGAGCAGGATATAGGCCACGCTGGGATTGGTAATGGTGGCCAGGAAGTTGGTGCGCCAGTCTTTTTCGACCCGTTTCACGGGCGCGTCGGACAGGGCCAGGGTGCGCTCGCCCGCCTGCATGGCCACGGTGCGGCCGTCCAGCTGTTCCAGTAAATCGTCCAGGCTGTCTGCCTGGATATCGTTCCCGTTCTGTTCCAGCGCGGCGGATGAGGACAGGCTTACGGATTCGCGCACGGCGCGCTCGGCCCAGTCCGCGTTGCGCCCACGTTTTTCCGCCAGGCCACGGATATAGGCCACGGCGTCATTGATGCGCTTGTGCTCCATGGCACCGGCGGAGTCCTTGCCGTTAGAGGACTCTTCCTCTTTTGATTCGGAGTCCTCTTCACCATTACCACCGCCGAAGGGCAGGGGGTTGCTGTCGTCCCCGCCGCCTCCGCCCATCTGCACGGGCGTGGCCGCGCCCAGATTGGTGGCCGAGGCCATGGCGGCGAAATGGGAGGCATAGAGAATATAGGTGCCGGCACTGGCCGCCCGGGCGCCTTCCGGCGCCACCCAGGTCACCACGGGCACGGGCGAGGCCAGCAGGGCCTGGATCATCTCGCGCATGGACTTGTCCAGTCCGCCGGGTGTGTCCAGCTTGAGCACGAACAACTCGGCGTCCGCTTCGGCCGCGTCGTCCAGGGCGCGCTTGAACCAGTCTGCGGGCGCCGGGCCGATACCGCCTTCCAGGGTCATGACATGAACGCCGGCGCTTGTTTCTGTCTGCTGCTCCTGTGCCTGTACACCTGGCCCCCAGAGCGCGAATACGGGCAACAACAAAACGAACAGGGCTCGCAGGAGAAACCGGGCTTCCCTGGTGCCGGTTCGCCGGGCGAAAGAGTTCATGCCGTTCTCCCTGATGGACGCGGACTTCCTGTCCGCAGCATACAACCTGACGGGGCACGGGTGTACAGGGCCGGCCGCTTTTTTACGCCGCCTTGCGGCGCCAGCTCATGGCGGCCACGGTCAGCGCGGGCAGGGCGGTCACGGTCACCAGGGCGGTGCCCATGAGACCGAAGAGCACAATGGCGCCCACGCCCCGGTAGAGTTCCGTGCCCGAGCCGGGCAGGAACACCAGCGGCGCCAGGCCCGAGACCGTGGTGAGCGTGGACATGGCGATGGGGCGCAGGCGCGAGGCCACGGCTTCACGCACCGCTTCCAGGGTGGAGTCCATGCCTTCCCGGAGATTGGTCATGGAACGATGCACCACCAGGATGGGGTTGTTCACGACGGTGCCCATAAGAATCAGAAAGCCCAGCATGGAAATCATGTCGAACGGCTGCCGGAAGCCCTGAAAGCCCAGCACTTCCAGTAGCTGGCCGGCGCCGTTCATCAGCACCAGGCCCACAATGCCGCTGGCGATGCCCATGGGAATGGTGGCCATGATGAGCAGGGGATAACCCCAGTGCGTAAAGATGGCCACCAGCAGCAGGAAGATAATGGCCAGGGCCACGATATAGTTCGCCCCCAGCGCTTCGCGCGTGGCCTGGAGCTGATCGGCGGCGCCGGAGATATCCAGGCTCACGGACTGCGGAATCTGCCCTTCACGCCGCAGGTGATCCACCACCTGGTCGCGTACCCGTTGCACACCGGTTTCCAGCGCCACATCCCGCGGCGGAATAATGTTCAGGGTCACGGTGCGGCGCGCATTGACCCGGCGCACCTGGGAAGTGTCCACGGTTTCGTGGATACGGGCCATGCTGGTCAGTGGCAGCGAGCCCCCGCCGGGCGTATGAATGGGCAGCTGACCCAGGTTCTCCAGACCGGCCTCCGTGCCCGTATTGCTGTACAGATAGATGTCGATCTTCTCGTCCGCCTGGAAGAATTCGTCCACGAAGGCGCCGTCGGTGAGCGCGGCCACATTGAAGCCCAGGTCCTGCGCGCTCAGGCCCAGTTCGGAGGCGCGATCCCAGTCCGGACGCACCTCGATCATGGGCTGGGCGAGTTGCAGCGTGGACGGGTTGGCCTGGATGCGCGGGTTGTCGAAGACTTCCTCGGCGCGGGCATAGGCGGCATTGCCCACGCTGTAGATGTCGGCCAGATCCGGACCGGAGATATTCAGGTTGACGCTGCGCGTGCCGCCGTCATTGCTGGTAATGATGGAGCCGCGCGAGGCAAAGGCGCGCATGCCCGGATACTCTTCGTACTTTTCCGAGATGGCGTCCATCAGCGGCTCGATATGACTCATCTTGACCGATTCGGTGATGATGCGAATGTTCTGCGCGCTGATGCTCATGTTCAGGTACTTCATGGCCGGCACCTCGGTTTCGCCGTTGTCGAAACGGGCCGGGTCGTCCCCTACAAAGGGCATGAAGTAGTCTTCCAGTTCCTTGCCGATGTCGTGCATGGTTTCCAGATTGTACCCGGGCGGGGCATTCATGCTGGCAAAGGTCTTGGGTTCCTCGCCTTCGGGCAGATACTCCGCCGGCGGGGTGAGCACAAAGATAATGAACAGCGCCGCCGCCAGGGCCACGGCCACACAGCTCCAACGCCGACGCCGCGTGGCCAGCAACCAGTCCACCCGCGAGAGCACTTTTTGCTGCAGCTGTGCGCCCCGGCCGCCGCCTTGATCCAGGCCCGAGAAGTGCAGCCGTGCGGCGGCGGTGGGAATGACGGTGGTGGCCACCAGCATGGACACCAGAATGGACGCGGACACGCCGATGGCGATATCGGAATACAGCTGTCCGGCCTCCTCCTCGATAAAGACAATGGGCGTAAAGACCAGCACCGTGGTAAGCGTGGACGCCAGCACCGCCGGCCAGACCTTGCGCACGCCGGCCGCGGCCGCCTTGAAGCGCTCCAGCCCCTTGCGCCGTTCCAGCTCGATGCTTTCCAGCACCACAATGGAATTGTCCAGGGTCATGCCGATGGCGAAGGCCACGCCGGCCAGCGAAATCACATTGATGGTGCGCCCGGTGATCAGCAGCCCCAGGAAGGCGGCGATGGTACAGATGGGAATGCCCATCACACCCACGAAGGTGGCCCGCGCGGAGCGCAGGAACAGAAACATTACCGCCGTAGCGAAAACCGCGCCCAGGGCCAGGTTCTTCCAGACACTGCGCACGGAATCTTCCACATAGCCGGCGTCCTCGGCGGTGAGTTCCATCTTCATGCCAGCCGGTTTCAGCACCTCCTGGTTGATCTGCTCCATGCGATCGAGCATGGCGTACTTGATATCGATGACATTCGAATCGCTTTCCCGGCGTACGGACACCGAAATGACCGGCTGGCGATCAATATAATTGTATTCGCGCAGTTCAAAGTGATCCTGTTCGATTTCGGCGACGTCGCTCAGGCGGGTGATCGAATCCCCGCTGTGCCGCAGCACCATGCCCCGCAGTTCATCCAGATCCTCGAAACGCCCCTGGGTGCGCAGCAGATAGCGGCGCTTGCCGCTTTCCAGCTGGCCGCCGGAGACATCCTGGTTGCGCGCGCGGATGGCGTCCCGGACCTCGGCGGGCGAGAGGTCACGTTGCGCCAGGGCGTCGGGCTGGAGCTTGATCTGTACCTGACGTTCGGCGCCGCCGCCCACTTCCACCAGCGACACCCCTTCGACGCGTTCCATGCGCGGACGCACATTGTCGTCGATGAAGTCGCGCATGAGATCCATGTCCAGCTCGCGCGGATTGTCGGGCAGGGGAGCGACACGGAAATACATGAAGGAGTTGGACGAAAACGACGCTGCGTGAATGCGCGGTTCGTCCACATTGGTGGGGTAGCTGGGCACCTGGGTGAGGGCATTGTTGACCCGGATCAGGGTCTCGGTCATGTCGATGCCGAAGGGAAATTCCAGCTCCACTTCCGCCTCGCCGCTGGAGGCGGTGCTGGTCATTTCCTCCAGATTGGGAATGCCCTGGAGGTATTCCTCCTGCTCGATGAGGATTTCCTTTTCGATGTCCTGGGGCGTGGCGCCGGGCCAGGACGTGCGGACCGTAATGGTGCGCACCTCCAGATCCGGGATCATCTGCACCGGAATGCGCATGGCCGCCAGTATGCCCAGCACCGAAATGATCAGCACCACCACGGTCATGAGGGTGCCGTGGCGAATGATGCGTTCGAACATGCGCCTCAGCTCCCGCCGTTATCGGAAATGCGGACCTTCTGTTCCGGGTTGAGGGCTTCATTGCCCTGGACCACCACCTGGACGCCGGCTTCCAGGCCGGAGCGGATTTCCACCTTGCCGCCGAAGGTGAGTCCGGTTTCCACCCGGCGTTCCAGCACCCGGGTGGCGTCCTCGCCCTGCTGGACTTCCCAGACGGTGGTGCGTCCGTCCGGATGCCGGATGAGCGCGTCGCGCGGCACCACCACGGATTCCCGTCCGGTATCCAGTGTCAGTGTGGCACTCGCGCCCATGCCCGGTTGCAGGGCCGTGTCGGCGTCTTGTACTTCCGTGCGCAGCAGAAAGGTCCGTGCCTGTGGATCGCTCACCGGCACAATGGCGCGCACCCGCGCGGGGAAGGCATTATCGGGCAGGGCGTCCAGTTCCACGGTGATGGCGGTATCCTGTGACAGGCGCGGCAGATAGCGCTGGGCCACCTGGAAATCCAGCCGCAGCTGATCCAGGTCCACCACTTCCATGACGCCGTTGCCCGGCGCCACCCATTCCCCGGGATCCACCATGCGGCGGCTGACCACGCCGGAGAAGGGCGCGGACACCGCATGCCGTTCCAGCTCCGCACGGCGCTGATCGGCCACGCCCCGCAGGCGCTCCAGCGCCTGCTCATCCATGGCCACTTCCGATTCCAGGGAGCGGATCTCGGATTGGGAAATATTCTGGTTCAGGTTGCGTGCTTCCCGCAGACGTCGGCGGGCGTCCTCGAGCGCGGCCTCCGCCTCGGCCGCTTCCGCGCGCGCGGAGCGCAGCTGCGCCTCGGTGATTTCCCGATCGAGCTGCAATAACGGCGCCCCGGCTTCCACCTGGTCGCCCACATCCACGTTCAGCTCGGTAACGCGGCCGGCCACGGCAGCGGAGACTTCCGCGTGGCGCAACGCCACCACCGAACCGTTCACCCGGATTTCCTCGATCACGGGCCGGCGTTCAACGGTTTCCACACCCACGCTGGGCACCTGGGCGCGCGCGAATCCGGATAGCAGAAAAAGACAGATCAGCGCCGGGTATGCGCGAAACCGGGACAACTCATTCATGAAAAACGCTGCTCCTGTGCGCGCGGGCGTAAATGATGGAGCTCAAAGGCTATACCATCGGCATCGTTGCGAAAACCGTGTGAAGGCGGTGTGCAGAGGGACGCCAGTAAGCAGATGTCAGTGGTTGTTCTCATGTCCGGCATAATCCTAAGTTTCGCATAATATATATTATGTTAAATTTAATCTGGGCCGGCAAAAGGTCCGGATAACCATTCGGCCAGGCATTGCCAGATGCCGTCCTGCTGTCTTCGGCTCCGGTCTCTCCTCCCCATGGGCCGCGATGCCTACAGAGTGGGCCCGGACTTCATAAACTCGCTGGAACGTGCGATGATTTTCAGAA
>CAZHGU010000033.1:0-9130 GCA_964532105.1 uncultured Alcanivorax sp.
GTGCCCCACCGCCGCGCAGATATCCCGGGCGGGACCGTCGCCGCCGGCAAAGAGCAGCAGGTCCACGCCCGCCTCGGCCAGCGCGCGGGCCGCCTCGGTGGTGTCCTCGGGTGAGCTCTGCTCCGCCGGATGGCCCACGACCCGGGCCCGCAGACCTGCTTCGGCGGCGGCCGTCTCGCCCATGTCCCCACCCCAGCACAGCAGCTCAGGGGTGGCCTCCTCGGCCAGATACCGCAGGGCCCGGGCCGCCTTGTCCGAGGCATGCGGCTGCGCGCCGCGCTCCAGGGCTTCGGCGGCGGCCGCGCCGTCACTGCCCTTGAGCGCCACGGCACCACCCAGCCCGGCCAGCGGATTGACCAGCAGGCCCAGTTTCAATCTTCGCTCGGTCATGAAGCCGTCATACTCCGAAACAATAATGGCGTTGTGAGGGCAGCCACCCGCCCACACAATACCGGAAGGTGCTGATTATGGACCCTGTCATGAAAACGTCGAGTCAATCGCGGCCTGACCGCGAACACGAAGCCGATTTTCACGGTGCCGTCATTGACGAGCAGGGCCGCGAGATTCCCATTACCGAGGCCATGATCCAGCGTGCCTGCGAGGTGCTGGAAACAAGCTGCCCCTCGCCCTGGGCCGGACTGCGTCAGGACGCCTGAGTCACGCCCAGCGCGCTCAACAGAGGCCGCCAGGCTTCCCCCACCCTGCCCTGCACCCGCAATCCGGCGCATTCGTGACGCACGGGATAGTTCTTGCGCAACGCATCAAAGGCCGCGGCCGGATCCGGCTCTTCCAGCGCGGCCCGCAGCGCGTCGTGATCGCGCCGGAGATCATAGCGGCTGCGCAACAAGGCCAGCATATCCCCGACATTTTCCACGGATTGCCGCACGGTGCCTTCCGGCGGCACCACGGACGACTGCTCCCCGGGCAGTTCCAGCCAGTCGCAAAAGGCCTGATAGAGCCGGGCCGTGCCCCGCAGCTTGCCTTCCCGGCTGTAGCCGGCCACATGGGGGGTGCCCAGCCGGCAGCGGCGGAACAGGGCCGGATCAATGGCGGGCTCGCTTTCCCAGACATCCAGCACCGTGGCTGGCCCACCGGCATCCAGCCGACGCGCGAGGGCCGCGTTGTCGATGACCGCCCCCCGGCTGGTGTTCAGCAACAATTGCTCCGGTCCCAGACGCTGTAGAAGCTGCCCATCCAGCATATGAAAGGTAGTGTCCGGGCCTTCCCGGGTCAGGGGGACATGGAGGGTGATCACATCCGCTTCCAGCGCCTGATCCAGAGTCACCGGGAGGCCGGGCAGGCTCTCCCCCGCCCGTTCGCGGGGCGGATCACAGATCCACAGGGTCATGCCCGCCGCCCGGAACAGCTCCGCCGCCCGGGAGCCCGTGTGACCACAACCGATTATGGCAACGGTTACATCAGCCGGTTTCCGGCCGTGCCCGGCCAGCCAGTCCAGTACGGCCTGGAGGTCGTATTCGGCCACGGCCGTGGCGTTACACCCCGGGGCATGGGCGAAGACAATACCCCGCTCCGCCAGCCAGGCCTGGTCCACATGGTCGGTGCCGATGGTGGCCGAGCCCACGAAGCGCACCCCGGTACCGGCCAAGAGATCCGCGTCCACCCGGGTGACCGAGCGCACCAGCAGCACATCCGCATCACGCAGGCCTGCCCGGGTCATGGCCCGGCCCGGGGCGGTTTCCAGTTCGCCGTGCCGGGCGAACGGCTCCAGCCCGGGCATGTTTTCGTCCGCCAGAATGCGCAGGCTCATGCGCCGGACTCCGCCCGCAGGCGCTCGCAGATACGCCGGGCCTGGCCCGCGAAGCCGCCGCCGAACAGGTTGTAGTGGTTGAGCAGGTGGTAGAGGTTGTAGAGGTCCCGGCGCAATTCATAGCCCGGGGCCAGGGGGCGTTGCTGTTCATAGGCCGACCAGAACGCCTTCGGCGGCGCGCCGAAGAGCTCCATCATGGCCAGGTCCGCATCCGCGTCGCCGTAATAGACCGCCGGATCATAGATCACCGGCGTGTCCCCCACGGCGGCGATATTGCCCGACCAGAGATCGCCGTGGAGCAGGGAGGGCTCGGGCGGAACCGGCACCAGCTTCTCCAGTGCGCCCATGACCGCTTCCACCTGCCTGGCCGTGGCGCCATCCAGTCCCCGCTCCCGGGCCAGACGCAGCTGATGACCCAGGCGGGCATCACGGTAGAACACCCGCCAGTCCGCCTCGCGCGGATTGGACTGCGGAGTGGCGCCAATAAAATTGTCTCGATACCAGCCATGTGTTTTCCCGGTAACACCGTGCTGGGCCGCCAGAGTCCGGCCCAACTCCGCCCAGGCGCCGGGAGACGGGGCTTGCAGCGGCAGATATTCCAGCAGCAACCAGTCCCGGCCGTCATCCGCGCCAGAGCCCAGAACCGCGGGCACGCGCACCGCTTCGGCATGCTCCAGCTCCGCCAGGCCCTCAGCTTCCGCTTCCAGCACGCCCGTACCGCCAGTCATCAACTTGAGAAAGGTCTCATCATCACCCTGTCGGAGACGCCAGGCGGACGCTATACTGCCGCCGGAGACCGGCAGCACGCGGGGGATGCCGGTTCCGGGCATAAAACCGGCCAGCTTCTCCAGCAAGGGGGTATCGGGTTGCAGACTCATGGGCGCTGATTTTAACAGCTCTCTCTGTCGATGCCCGTCTGGAACCCATGGGCGCCCACATTGGTCGGAAAATGTGGGGTTTACTTGATTTAACCCTTTCTTCTCATTACAAATAGGCACATTGGCATTCCGGCCCCGGCCGGACGAATAACAACAACATCAACCAGGCCCGAGCATGAAAAAGCGTATTGGATCCTTGGTGGCGGCTGTCATCCTGTGTCTGACCCAGGTTGCCCTGGCTCAGGATGAGGGGCTTTCCGCGCGTATTCAGTCCATCAAGGAAGGTGTGCTGAACCTCAACCGCGATCTGAGCCTGCTGGAAGAAGAGCTGATGTATGCCAGCTCCCAGGCCAGTTTCTATCTGTCCGTGGACGCGGGCACGCCCATACGGCTGGTGGATGTCAATCTGAGTCTGGACGGCAACCACATCGGGTACCACTTCTATTCCGAGCAGGAGTTCCAGGCCCTGTCCCAGGGCGGTATCCAGCGCCTGTACAACGGCAATATCGAAAGCGGGCGCCATACGCTGGAAGCCACCATCACCGGCTATAACCCGGACGGCAAGGATTTCCGCAGGACCACCGAGTACGAGTTCACGAAAGGGCCGGCCAGGAAGCGAATCGAATTGCGTGTGCTGGATGATATCGATGGCCAGCAACACCGCTTCGACTTCCGCGAATGGGATGAATAATGATGGCCCGGAAGTCTGGCAGGCCGTTGAACAACCCCTTGCGCACTCAGCGTGCTAGCGCGCTCAGCCGTCACATCCGTGGTCTGACGCTCGCCGTGCTGTTGCCCTGCTCCGCCCCGGTTGCGGGCCAGGACGATGACAAGCTGGTGCAGTTCGACACACCCGACCAGGGCGCCAACACCCTGAGCCGCCAGGAAAAGCGCTACCTCGCCTTCGGCGAGGCCATGTACGATTATTATTCGGGGCGCAAGTTCAACGCTCTCACGCGCCTGCTGGTCAACCGCAAGCAGGGCCTGTTCGGCCAGGGCGATACCGACTATGCCGAGCTGCTCATGGGCGAGCTGTACCTGACCCTGGGCCTGCCCGGCAAGGCCGAAACACTGTTCGACGAATTGCTGGAAAAGGATCTGCTGCGGCAAACGCGCGCGGAAACCTGGTTCCAGAAAGGCGTACTGCACTACGAGGAAGGCGAGCGCGAAAAGGCTATCGAAGTGCTGGAAAGCGATAACCTGGAAGGATTGCCCCAGGAGCTGGAGTCGCGGCGTTCACTGATGCTGGCCAACCTTTACATGGGCGGGGAGGACTTCGCCAGCGCACTGGAATACCTCTATGATATTCCCGATGACACCCGCCAGGGCGCCTACGCGAACTACAACATGGGCGTGGCGATGATTCGTTCGGGGCAACGGGATCAGGGCATCGAACTGCTTCGCACCGTGATGAACATGCCCGAGGGGGACACGGAGACCAATGCGCTCAAGGACCGGGCAGCACTGGCCATCGGCCTGACGTCCCTGCGCGCCGAAAATTACGCCACCGCACGCAAGGCGCTGCAGAATGTACGCGCGGACGGCCCCTTTTCGAACGAGGCGTTACTGGCGCTGGGCATGGCGAACTATGACCGGGGCGAACCCGGAAAGGCACTGCCGCTGTGGCTGGAACTGGTACAGCGCGATCCGGGTCACAAGGCCGTCCAGGAAGCGCTGATGCTGGCCCCGCGCGCCTACGAAGATCTGGGGGCGAGCCCCCAGTCCCTGGCAGGCTATCAACACGCCGCGGATACGTATCGGCGGGAACTCAAAAATGTGGAAACCGCCATTCGCCAGATCAACGAAATCGAGTGGCTGGAAAAGCTCAAGCCCGAGACGCCGTCGGAGCGCGCCGTTCCGGATCCCATGTCCGGCGTCAATGATTACACCGCGGAAAGCGGGCCCCAGATGGCCTATCTGTACAAGCTTTTCGCCTCCCACGAATTCGCGCGCATGTTCCGCCAGTATGTGCAGCTCGATCGGCTGCGCAAGCTTCTCGGGCAGTGGGAACGCGCCCTGCCCGCCATGGGCGAAACGCTGGCTACTCAGAAAAGCGAACTCTCGGCGGCACTGGACCCGGTGCGCCAGCAACTGGTGGATGCCCGCAAACAACAGGGTGAACTGGAAACCCGGGCCAACAACCTGCTCAGTGACATCCCCGCCCGGCCCAGCATGGAACACCCGGAGGACGTGGCCAGTTATGAAGAGCTGATCATGTGGAACAGGATTCAGGAGCTCGACAAGGAACTGGACAACGCCTCGGGCCGCCAGGCCGAGCGTCTGCGCCGGGTGCGCGGACTCTTGTTGTGGGATATCGCCGAAGACGCCGAGGAACAACGCCAACGGCAACAACGCGACGCCGAAAACCTGGTGGAACAAACCGGGCTTGCAGGCGTACGAACCCGGGCGGTCGAACAGCTGGTCCGTGATGCCACCCGTCGTGTACGCGGTGACATGGATGAGCGTTTCGCGGACAAGTACCAGCGACTGGCATCACTTCAAGACGAAGTAAAAGGCCTGATTAACGATGTTAAACAGGTTCTGAAAAACGACGCTCTGGAAGTACTGGCCGAACGGCGCCAACGCCTGGCGGACAGCCTGGGGCAGGCCCGTCTGGCCATTGCCCGCGTTCAGGATGAATCCGTCAGTGACGACAAACAGCAATCGCCCGGAGAAAACACGGACGAGGAGGCCGAGACACAGTGATGCGTCCGATTCGGTTTACAGGACTCGCCAGCCTCGTGCTTGTGATTCACGGTTGCGCCAGCAATCCCCAGCAGGATAACGACATGGCCACGGCCGAGGCGCGTTACAGCGGTACGACCCTGGGCGATCTGGAAAATACCGAAGTGACCGTCGAGGAGCAGTCTCTGGAGGATGTATCCGCGGAAATGGCGCTGGAGAGTTACCGGCGTGCCGTAAAACTCTTCCAGGATCCGGATAAACGCTCCCGATCGCTGCGACGCATGGCCGATCTGGCCATGGAATCAGCCGAGGAAGACATCGGCACGGAAAAAATCGACCAGCCTGCAGAAGAAACACCCCGGATCGCCACGGACCGCGAACTGGATCAGGACATCGACAAGATGTTGTACGAGAACTTCATGCAGGAAGCGCAGCAAAGCGAGGACCGGGAGAAAAAGTACGCATTGCTCGATATGGCGGGAAATGTGGCCGCAACCCTGGACAATGCCGACCTCGATACGGATTACGACACCGCCATTCTGCTCTATCAGACCCTGCTGGAAAGCACCGAGGATCCCGAGGAACGCGCCGAGGCCTATTATCTGCTGGCCAAGGCGCATGACATGAACGGCGATTTGGAAAAATCCCGGGCCGCACTGGACAACCTGGTGGAGCAGTATCCGGAGAGTCAGTATTACGTGGAAGCCCAGTTCCGTCGAGGTGAGCTGCTGTTTTCCGACAATCAGTTTGACTATGCCCGCGATGCCTACCGTGAGGTCGTGGAAGCCGGACCGGACACGGATTTCTACAAGCAGGGGCTGTACAAGCTCGGCTGGAGCCACTACAAGCTGGGGACCTACGAAAAAGCGCTGGAGCGCTTCTTCGCCCTTGTTGACAACCTCCACGGAAGCGAAGCTCTGGAAGAAGAAGAAAACATGGAATACAAGCTGATGGAAGACACCGAGCGCTCCATCAGCCTGGCCTTCACCAACCTCAATGGCGCGGAATCGGTGAAGGAATGGTTTGCCGAGCGCGGACACAAGGACTACGAATCACGCATTTATCGAGCCCTGGGCGATGTCTACCTTCAGCAAGACCGTTTCCAGGACGCCGCCGATGCCTATGACACCTTCGTTCAGGTGTATCCTGACAGCCCCAAGGCCCCCGAGTTCTCCAGCCTCCAGATTCAGGCGTATGAAAAAGGTGGTTTTCCGTCACTGGTTCTTCCCGCAAAGGAAAAATTCGCCGAACACTACGGCATCAGCGGCGACTACTGGAAGACACACCCGGACATTCGGGAAGAGTATGCGCCCCTGCTGAAAGGTCACTTACTGGATCTCGCCAATCATTATCACGCGGAGGCGCAGGACGCCGGCGAGCCGGAAGCCTTTAACAAACCGGCGCGCTGGTATTCCGAATATCTCGAAACTCCGCCGCCGTCCGACGAGCAAGCGCGAATCAATCATCTTTATGCGGAAACCCTGTACTCCGCACAGCGTTATGATGAGGCGATCACCGAGTTCGAGCGCACGGCTTATCAGTACGACGATTACAACAAGAGCGATGAGGCCGCGTATTTCGCCCTTGTAGCCTACCAGTCACGACTTGAGCAGATGCCGGAAGAAACAGAGGAAGAGCAACAGCAAAAACAGCAAATTCGCAAGGCCCGAATCAATAGCGGCCTGATGTTTGCTTCCGAGTTTCCGGAACATGACAAGGTCCCCCAGGTATTACGCAATACGGCCGAAGAGCAGCTCGCCAACGACGAACTTGATGCAGCTATACAAACGGCCGGCATGCTCGTTAACCGTGAGCCCGCACCGGCGGAAGAATTCCTCGTCTACGGCTGGCGTACCATTGCCAACGGCGAATTCGACCAGGGCCGATACAAGGTGGCCGAGTTCGCCTACGACAAGCTTCTGGAATACCCGTCCGTCACCGGCGAGGACCGCCAGAAAGCGCTGGAGCAACTGGCGACCAGTGTCTACAAACAGGGCGAGACCTGGGAAGAAAAAGGCGAGCTGGAGCGCGCCGCCCGGGCCTATGCGCGCGTGGGTAACGTCTACCCGGAGGCGGAAGTTCGCAAGAACGCGGATTTCGATGCCGCCACGCTCTACATCGAGCAGGAAAACTACGATAAGGCCATTCCCATTCTGGAAAGTTTCCGTGAGCGCTATCCGGACGATGAGCTCATGGAAACGGTTCCGGACAAGCTTGCCGTGGCCTACGAGGAAACGGGCAACTACAGCGCCGCGGCCGACGAGCTTCTCGTTATTGCCGAACGCTACGGCGAGGAGGATGAGGAACTTGCACTACAGGCGCACTGGCGTGCAGCGGAGATGCAGGAACGTGCCGACGATCCGCGCGGCTCCATTGAGTTGTACCGTTCCTACGTGGAGGAATACCCTCAACCCTGGGATTTCCGCTCGGAAGCGCAGTACAAGCTGGTACAGCTGTACGACAAGCTGGGAGAAGAGCAGCAAAAACGCCAGTGGCAGCGCGAACTGGTTACTACTTATGAAGAGGCGGGCAGCGAAGCCACCGACCGGGTCGCGTATCTTGCCGCCCAGGCAGCATTTAACCTGGCCGAAACGAGATACGAGGAGTTCAACAGCATCAAGTTGACACTACCTCTTGAGGAAAGCCTGAACCGCAAGACCTCCGCCATGAAGGACGCGCTGGAACAATACCGTGCCGTCAAGAAGATCGGCGTATCCGAATACACCACGGCGGCGAACCACAAGATCGGCGAACTCTACCGCACGCTGGCCAAAGACATGATGGAGAGTGAACGCCCGGACGGATTGAGCGACCTGGAAAAGCAGCAATACGATTTGCTGCTCGAGGAAAAAGCTCTGCCCTACGAGGACCAGGCCATCGATGTACTGATCAGCAATACCGATCTGGTTACAGAAGATATCTACAACAAATGGGTCAAGCAGAGCTTTGAGGCACTAAGCAAGCTACTGCCCGGGCGCTACGCCAAACATGAGCAGGTAGAAAACTATGTGGATATTATCTACTAGGAAAAAACACTGGCGTTCCACTATACTGCTCGGCGGTTTCATCCTTGTCGTTAGCGGATGTCAAACCAAACCGGAAATCGGTGAACCCGAAGGCAAGGAATCTAGGTACGCGGAACAACGTGAAGGCGGCGAGGCGGAGGACAGTGACGCCGAGCATGTACCGCCCGTGCCCCACTCCGAGGAACTGGAATCGGTAGCGGAAGAAGCTCTGCCCGAATTCGTGCGTGCCATGAAAACCATGCGCGAGGGGGAGTACAAGAAGGCAATCGTGATGCTGCAATCCCTGTCTTCGCGCTACCCCAGGTTATCGGGCCCGCTGGTCAATCAGGGCATCGCCCATCTCAAACTCGAACAATACGAGGATGCGGAAAAGGCATTCGAAAAGGCGCTTGAAGTCAATGAACGCAACCCCTATGCGCACAATAACCTGGGGGTAGCCCTCCGGGAGCAAGGCGAATTTGACAAGGCCCGAAAACATTATCGCTCGGCCCTGGAGCTGGACCCGAAGTATGCCCGTGCACACTTTAATCTGGCCGTACTCGCGGAATTGTATTTGCAGGATCTGGAGCTGGCGCTGACACACTTCCAGCGCTATCAGGAGCTACAGGCAGAACCCGATCAGAATGTTGCGAACTGGATCACCGACCTGAAGCGCCGGGTTCCGGATGCGGAACCGGACGAGGGTCAGTCCGGGGAACAACAGAATGCTTCACAAAATTCCGAATCGGAGCAACCGCAACAAGAGGAGGCAGGATAATGCGTACCTTGATAAT
>CAZHGU010000034.1:0-9023 GCA_964532105.1 uncultured Alcanivorax sp.
CTGCTCCAGGGTAAGCCCGGCTTCCAGATTCAGCTCCTGGTCCAGCGCCAGCACCCAGAAGAAATAACGGTGGATACCGTGGCCCGGCGGCGGGGCCGGGCCGTTGTAGCCGCTCTTGTCCATGTCGTTGACGCCCACGGTACCTTCGCCCGTGCCCTCGTCCAGACCCGAGCTATCGCCCGGGAGGTTGTAGATCAGCCAGTGGGTAAAGCCGTAGGCGCCGGGCTTGACCAGGGGCGCGTCCGGATCATGGCAGAACACCGCCACGGACCTGGTGCCCTCGGGCAGGCCCCGCCAGCTCAGCGCCGGCGAAACATCCTCGCCCTCGCAGGTGTGTTTCGCGGGAATGGTCTCGCCGTCGCGGAACGCGGCACTGGTTACTTCCAGATCGGAAAGCGCGAAACCCATGGATTACCTCCTGTCGAAAAGATATCGGAACGACCCTGATGGTACCTGACTACAAGGGCGGAACGTGACCGTGAATACGGGTTCCTGTATCCGCTACGGAATCACGCGTACGCTCGCACGATTCCGGTCAATCGCCTGAAGCCGGGCTCCACTGGTTGTCGAAATCGGCACAGCTGCTGTCCAGCGCACGCACCTGATCCATGACGCCGCCGGCGGTCAGGGCGGCGAAGGTGCGTACGGGCTTGCGGGCGGCGGCGAGCATCTGCGCGGTCCAGGTGTTGCAGGTGCGGCCCAGCCAGAAGGTGCCCCGGGCGCGGTAAAAGAAGCTGTCGCCGTACAGGCCGGGCTCCACCGACACCGGATTGCCGTCGTCCGAGCGGGCGAAGCTGTCCGCCAGGGCCTGCTGCAGATCCGCCATGCCCGCGGGCGTGACCGGCACCGCCGCGAGATCGGTATGGGGCAGGCGCGCCGGCGCCTCTTGCAGGCCCGCCACATGGACCACGGTGTCCGTGGGCCACAGCAGCGCCTTGACCATGAGCCAGAGGTTGTTGGTGTTGCGATAGAAATCCGCGTCCCCCCAGCCGAATTCCAGATAGCGGGCGTCGGGGAAGGTTTCGCGCAGAAAGGCCAGCGGCGGCTGTACCGAATCGGCGGGAATCACGATGCCGGTATGCCAGCGGTGGCGCACCACCTGGATGCCGCTGTCCACCGCCGCACAATCCTGCGCGGCCGATGCACCCGGGGATACCAGCGATACGGTCAGCAGCGCGGCTCCCAGCATCGTTCCCACCGGCCCGGCATGCATGGCTAGAACCGGTACTGGCGCAACGTGCCCGGCGCGGAAACATTCGAGTCGTCTTCCGGGGCCGGACAATGACGCTGGAGAAAGCCCTGGATATCGGCCTGGACGTCCTCGTTGCGCGAACCGGCGATATGATCGCCCTGGAGCTTGCGGAAGGCCTTGGGCTCGCCCGCCGCCTCGAACAGGGCCCGGCCGTGCTCCATGGGCACGATCTGGTCCTCGCTGCTGTGCATCAGGAACAGCGGCGTGCCCGCCAGCTTGCCGATATGATCCTCCGGATTCCACTGATCCGGCATCAACGCCGCCACGGGCCACTGGAACAACCACAGCAGCCAGCTCTGGCTCATGGCGTCGCGAGTGATCTGCGGATAGCCGCGGAAGACCGCCTCCAGCAATACGCAGTCCACACGCTCCGGGTTGCCCTCCTCGGCCAGCACCTTGACGCCCATGGCCCCGCCCAGGCTCTGGCCGAAGACAATCAGCGGCGCCTCGCCCAGGCGTCCGGAATTGTGCAGCCAGTTCAAGCCCAGGCGGATATCGGAGAAAACCTCGGGCAGCGAAGGCTTGCCCTCGGACAGGCCATAGCCGCGGTAATCCAGCATGAACACCTGATAACCCGCCTTCGGCAGCCAGGCCACATTCATCATGTGCGTGCTGATGTTCTGGGCATTGCCGTGGAGGAAATAGACGGTGCCCTTGACCTCGCCCCGCGCGGGCAGCCACCAGCCGTGAATGCGCAGCCCGTCCTCGTGGATCAGCACCACGTCCTCATAGGCCAGCCCCTGCCGGGCCGGGTTCTGGACCCAGTCTTCCATGGGATAGAAAAACAGACTGGTACAACCGGTCATGGCCAATGACAGCACCACCAGAGACAAGCCTCGTCCGACTCGCTTGAGCACGCGCTTCCCCCGTTCACGAATTCAGTCGTAATAATGCCGCCATTCCAGCCGGCATTCATCCCGTTCGCCGCCGCGCCAGCCGTTACGCTCGCACACGCCGCGTACGGCCTGGTTCTGCGACAACGGCAGTGTAACCCGGGCGCGGAAGCGATGGCGCCGGAAATCGTTCTCGAAATAGACACTGCGCGCGCTCAGATCCGCCTGCAGGCCCGGCTCCTGATACAGCAGGCCCAGTTCGGCGCCGGCACCGGTCTCGATCAGCGGCGTCCAGGGGGAAGCGTTCTCGGCCCGGGCCACGAGAAAACCATAGGGCATGATGCCGCCCGTACGCCACGCCAGCCCGGGCCCGGCTTCCAGGAAACGCGTCGGATGGCGGCGCTGCCCGGCCCGCGCTCGCTCCCAGCCGGCATGGACATACCAGGACACGGGTTTCACGAAAGCGTCGCGCGGCGACAGCGAGCGGATATGCACCAGATCCAGCTGTTCCAGCTTGAGCGGGCCCGAGTCCGTGGAGCGCAGACGCAGATCCAGCCCCTCGATGCCGGCACCGGGGAGAAAGCCGGTAATCGGATCCAGCACGTCATGATAGGTCAGCCGCCAGCCCAGTTCGCCGAAGGCCCGGTCCTCGTCCAGACCACCGCCCAGGCGCACCATCTGGGTCTTGTGCCCGTTTTCCGGCGGTTCCGGCTCCGGCACCGGCCCGGTTTCGGGTGCGGGATTGCGCTGAATCACGCGCAGCAGCTTGAAACTCTTGCCTGCTGCTTCTTCGTCACGCTTGCCTTCCCGGTTTTGAAAGCGCCGGGCCTGATAGGCGGTTTGCGCCATGAGGTGACGGCGTTCGGGGGGATAGGCCTGAAAGGTCTCGCTGTCGGCCAGCGCCGGGTTGTCGCGCAAACGCTGTGCCAGTTGCTTTTCGGCCGGTTCGAGCCGGCCCGCCAGATGCTCCAGCTCCGCCGCCTTGGACGGCTGATAACGGCGCTCGGTGATCAGATCGGCGTCTTCCAGCGCGCGCACGGTCTTGACCGGCAGTTCGGCGAAACGCAGCTCCTCCATCAGCGGCGCGCGCGGGCGGGCCACCTGCACCAGCTCCAGCAACCGGTAGGAGCAATTCTCGTCGAAAAAGAAATAATCGAAGTTGATCTCGCGCAGCTCCCACAGGTGGCGTGCCACCCAGTCGAGGTCCTCCGGTTCCAGATCCAGGGCATATTCCCACATGTCCCGGTTTTCCAGGTGGGCGTATTCGCGGATCTTCTGCGCGTAGGAGACCACGGAAAACTGCCCCGGGTAGCCGCCGGCCAGTCCCTTCCAGACATAGAACAGGGAATTGTCCCCCTGATCCACCTGGGCGCCGAAGTTGATGGCCTTGGACAGCCACTTGGAATCCGGGTCCGGTTTTTCGTCCAGACGCAATAGTGTGTGACCGAACATGGACGAGGGGCTATTGAGATAGGCGGCGGGAAAGACCAACACCATCTGCCCCGTGGGCATGTTCTTGCGCCACTCGCGGTATTCGTCACAGTGCGCCAGGGGATCTTCTTCGTTCCAGTTGAGCTGTTCCGCGAGAAAGCGATAACGCGCCGGGAAGTGGCAGCGTTGCTCGCTACCTTTCTCTTGCAACGCCTTGCGCGTGGCTTTCAGTTCCGCGCGCGGATCCGTCTTGCCGTTTTCGGCGAGAAAGAAATCGGCGTCGTCCACATAGCTGTTGCCCCGGTCGCGCAGCGTGCCGCCCCGGTTGATATGCAGCAGGGCCTGCCAGCGCGGATGTTCCGCCAGTGCGGCGTCATCCCGGGCTGGTTCCGCATGCGCAATGGCAGCAAGCGTCAACAAGAAGACGCCGAGAATATAGGGCATAAGGCGATGAATCTTTGATGATCGGCGCGGTTGCGCTCGCCGATCCTCGGGTGGGGAAACGGGCCCCGCGGACGGGGCCCGGCCGGGTTCAGCCCACGTAGGTGGACAGCTCCCGGTCCTGCTCCATGACGGCGACGATGTTCTTCATGACATCCTCGGCCGTGACGTCATCACTGGGGAAGACGGTCGCGAAGTTCTCGTGCATGGTCTGCTGGAAACGCGCACGATCTTCCTCGGCAATGCCCATGGATACGGACAGCGCGGTCAGGGCGTCGCCCTCGCCGGTGGCCATGTCCTGGGCCACTTCCTCCACCATGCCTTCCATCGCCAGCAGGCTGTTGCCGTCATAGGCCAGCGCGCCACTGGTGCTGCAGCCATTGGTGCCGGAAGTCATGCCGAAGGTCTTGTTGCCGGACGTGCCGTTCACGATCGTCGCGATCAGATGAATCGGCATACCCGACTGACCTTCAAAAATCATGTTGCCCCAGCCGCAGCCCGGGCCGCCCGGCGCCGTGGCAAAGACCGGCATGGATGCACCCAGCATTACGGCTGCCATTAGTACTCGTTTCATGATCACCTCTCCGTTTTCTATGGTAGCGGTCCCTGTGATCCCCCCGATCGGAAGGACAGGTTCCACCCAATCATAGGCCAGCATGGTGCCTTTGCAACAGCCCTTTCGGTGGCCGATTGAACAGGTGCGTGGACGGGTTCACGACTCCAGCAGAAAGGTCACGGGCCCGTCATTGACCAGCTGCACCTGCATGTCCGCGCCGAAACGGCCCGTGGCGGGCGTGAGGCCGCCTGCGCGCAGCGCTTCCACGAAGGCTCCATAGAGGCGCTCACCCTGTTCCGGGGGCGCGGCACTGCTGAAACCCGGCCGGGTGCCCTTGCGCGTGTCCGCGGCCAGGGTGAACTGGGGTACCACCAGCAGCTCGCCGCCGGCGTCCAGTACATTGCGGTTCATCCTGCCGTCGTCATCCGGGAAAACGCGATAACCCAGCACGCGCCGGGCGAGCCGGACGGCATGGTCCTCGTCGTCGTGTTTTTCCGCGCCCACGAACAGCAACAGACCATGCCCTGTGGCCCCCACGGTTTCGTTGTCCACCGTGACCCGGGCTTCGCTGGTTCTTTGCATCAGCACTTTCACAGCCGCGCCTCCATGTCGCGCGCGGCATTCACCAGCGCCGCTTCAATGCCCGGCTCCCGGGCCGAATGCCCGGCCTGTTCCACCACGCGCAGTTCCGAACCCGGCCAGCACTCATGCAGGGCCCGACCCTGCTCCAGGGGACAGACCATGTCGTAACGGCCGTGGATCAACAGGGCGGGCAGGTGCCGGATGCGCTCCAGGTTGTCCAGCAGGACATTGTCCGTCATGAAATTGTGGTTATGAAAATAATGGCACTCGATCCGGGCCATGGGCAGATTGCCCGCGCCGCCGGGCTCGCCCGGCACCAGGGTGGAACAGGCCGCCTCCCAGGCATTCCAGCGCCACGCCCAGGTTTCCACATGCTCGTCCGGTGCCTCAATCAGGCGCCGGTGGTAGGCGGCCACCGGGTCGTGCCGTTCCGCTTCGGGCAGGGGCCCGACAAAATCCGCCCAGGCCTCGGGAAACACCCGGCTGGCCCCGTCGCGCAGGAGCCAGTCCAGATCCCGTTGCCGGCCCAGGAAAGCGCCGCGCAGGACCAGGCCCAGACTGTGCTCCGGATGGGTCTGGGCATAAAGCAGTGCCAGGGTCGCGCCCCAGGAACCGCCCCAGAGCAGCCAGCGTTCAATGTTGAAATGCCGGCGGATGACTTCCATATCCGCGACAAGGTGGGCGGCGGTGTTGGCCGCCAGACGGTCGTGCGCCCGCGAGCGGCCGGTGCCACGTTGATCAAAGAGGATGATGCGCCAGCGCTCGGGGTCGAAGTAGCGCCGCATGTGCGGACCGGCGCCCGCGCCGGGCCCGCCGTGGAGAACCACCACGGGCATGCCCCCGGGATGACCGCATTCCTCCACATAGAGTTCGTGACCGTCGCCGACCGGAAGATAGTCGGTGATGCGTGGCTCGATTTCGGGAAACAGGCTCATGAATGACTCATCACACACGCAAAAGCACGCAGCATAGGCAATCGCGGATCACGAAAAAAGGCAGCCTGTGCGCTTCATAACAGGTATCCTCGTACACCATGAGATGGATTACCACATTCGCCCTTCTGCTGTTCCTGGCCGGTTGTTCCGATCCGCCACCGGCCGAAGACGATATCGAGAAGGCGCTGGAGTCCATCGAGCAGGCCGTGGAGAACAATAACCCGGAACCGGTGCTCGAGCGGCTCCACGGTGACTTTCAACTGGATCGCAGTGGCCATTCACTGTCGCGTTCGGAAGCGGAACGCCTGCTCCGGCTGACGCTGAAACGCCACCAGAACGTGGCCGTGGTGCTCACCCGGGTGAAGGTGGAATCGGATGGCTCGCGCAAGGACCGGGCCCGGGCCTGGTTCAGCGCCGTGGTCACCAGCTCGTCCCGCTCGCGCTTTCTGCCCGAGGATGGCGAGCTCTACCGCATCGAATCCGAGTGGGCGCTGGAAGACGGCCGGTGGAAGCTGCTCAATGTGGCCAGCCGGCGCACCCTGGACCGCTGACTGGCAGGCTGTTGAAAAACCCCTTGCGCACTCAGCGTGCTAACCCGATGCGGAGCTCTCGTCCAGCTCCAGTTCATTGATCTTGCGGGTCAGGGTATTGCGCCCCCAGCCCAGCAACTGACTGGCGTCCCGGCGCCGGCCGCCGCTGTGCTTGAGTGCCGCCTCGATCATGACGCGCTCGAAGGCGGGCTGGGCCCGGTCCAGCAGCTTGTGCTCGCCCGCGGCCAGGGCCTGGTCCGCCCAGGCGAACAGCGCCTGTTCCCAGTCGCCGCCCGTATCCGCCACGGGTTTCTGCTCGCGCAGCTCTTCGGGCAGGTCCTCGATCAGGATCTCGCGCCCGCTGGCCATGACGGTCAGCCAGCGGCAGGTATTCTCCAGCTGACGCACATTGCCCGGCCAGGGCAGGGTGGACAGATAGGCCTCAGTGTCCGGATGCAGCACCTTGGGGTCCACGCCCAGCTCGCCCGCCGCCTGCTGCAGAAAATGCGCCGCCAGGCGGGGAATGTCCTCGCGCCGTTCCGCCAGGCCGGGAATGTGAATCCGGATCACGTTCAGCCGGTGAAAGAGATCGTCGCGGAAGTCGCCGTCGCGCACCAGCTGTTCCAGGTTCTGGTGGGTGGCGGCAATGATGCGCACATCCACCTTGATCGCCGAGGTGCCGCCCACGCGGTAGAACTCGTTTTCCTGGAGCACCCGCAACAGCCGGGTCTGGGCTTCCAGCGGCATGTCGCCGATTTCATCCAGAAAGAGAGTACCGCCATGGGCCTGCTCGAAACGGCCCAGCCGCTGGGCGTTGGCCCCGGTAAAAGCGCCCTTTTCGTGTCCGAAAAGCTCGGACTCGATCAGTTCGCGCGGAATGGCGGCCATGTTGAGCGCCACAAAGGGCTGGTCCCTGCGCACCGAATGCCGGTGCAGCGCCTGGGCCACCAGTTCCTTGCCCGTGCCCGACTCGCCGTTGAGCAGCACGGTCACATGACTGTGCGAGAGCCGGCCGATGGCCCGGAAGACCTCCTGCATGGCCGGCGCCTCGCCGATGATCTCCGAGGGCTGCTCCTCGGCGGATTCCGCGGCGGCCCTGTCCTGTTCGGCCCGGTTGCGCAGCGCGCGTTGCACCAGCGCCACCGCCTCGTCCACATCGAAGGGCTTGGGCAGGTACTCGAAGGCGCCGCCCTGATAGGAGGCCACGGCGGAGTCCAGATCCGAGTGCGCCGTCATGATGATCACGGGCAGTTCCGGGAACTTGCGCTGCAGGATTTTCAGCATGCGCAGCCCGTCCGTGCCCGGCATGCGCACGTCACTGATCAGCACATCCGGCTGGCTGTCGCCGCCTTCCAGGCGATTGAGCACCTCGTCGGCGTCCTCGAAACCGGTGACCGCGAACCCTTCCTGGCCCAGGGCCCGGTCCAGCACCCAGCGGATGGACTTGTCGTCATCGATGACCCAGATATCGGCACTCATGATGTTTCACTCCCCGCCCGGTTTTCCGGGGCGTCCACGGGCAACAAGAGGGTAAAGGTGGTCCGGCCCGGCTCGCTGTCGCATTCGATCAGACCCTGATGCTGGCTCATGATGGACTGGGCGATGGACAGGCCCAGCCCGGACCCGGCGGCCCGGCCGCTGACCATGGGATAGAACAGGGTTTCCTGAAGGTCGTCCGGCACGCCCGGGCCGTTGTCCTCGATATCGATACGCACCACCAGGCGATGGCGCTGCGCGCCGATGGTGAACTGACGCAGGATGCGCGTGCGCAGGATGATGGTCGGCTCCGGCGTCCCGCTTTCCAGCAGTGCCTGAACGGCGTTGCGCATGATATTGAGCAGCACCTGGATCAGCTGATCCCGGTCCGCCGCCACCGGGGGGAGGCTGGGGTCGTAGTCGCGCACGATCTCCGGCCGGTCGGGATATTCCGCCACCAGGAGCTGGCGCACATGTTCCAGGCACTCATGGACATTCATGGGGTGGAAATCGGGCATTTCGCGCGGGCCCAGCATGCGATCCGCCAGCCCCCGCAGCCGGTCCGCCTCGTCAATGATTACCTGGGTATATTCCGCCGTCTCGTCGTCAGGCGCAGCCCGGTCGAGCAGCCAAGACCCAATGTCCGACACCAACACGACCGGCAAAGGTAATACGCGGAGTACCGGCGGTAAGACCAACCTACGCGACAGTAATGCGGTTCATACCGCAGCCAAGGGCGACGATGCCGAAACGACCATCGGCGCCCACGACCTCACGGCGTTCCAGCAGCTGATCCTGACGATCCTCGCCGAGGACTCGCGCTACGGCCTCGCGGTCAAGCGCGAACTCGAGGCGTACTACGGCGACGAAGTCAACCACGGGCGCCTGTACCCGAACCTCGACGAGCTCGTCGAGCTGGGCCTCGTCGACAAGAGCGAACTCGACAAGCGCACCAACCTGTACGAGCTGACCGACGCCGGCGAGATC
>CAZHGU010000035.1:0-8891 GCA_964532105.1 uncultured Alcanivorax sp.
AGGGTTGTAGAAGGCCACCCCGACATTCCACCCACACGACGCCCACCTCGGCAAACCGATACACTACCCCCATGAACCATCTGGCCCATCTTTATCTGGCCCGCGCCGAACCCGAATCCCGGCTGGGCAACCTGCTTGGCGACTTCCGTCGCCAGGTCGATCCGACGGAGCTTTCGCTCCCTGTGCGGCGGGGGCTGGATAATCACCGCCATGTGGATGCGCTCACGGATGCACATCCGCTGGTGGCCCACGGGCGGCGCCTGTTTTCTCGTCGCCGGCGGCGTTTTGCCGGCATAGCCCTCGATGTAGTGTTTGATCATTTCCTGATCCGGCACTGGAGCCGTTTCGCCACGCAACCGCTGGACAAGTTCATCGGGGAAGTCTATCGGGATCTGGAATACACGATGCCCGGGCTGGTGGAGCCCGCTCGAGTGTCGCTCCAAACCATGATTGATCGGGACTGGCTTCGGGCGTGCGCAAGCCTGGATAGCTCCGGGCGGGTTCTGGACCATTTGGCCGGTCGACTCCGGTTTCCCCATGATTTTACCGGCACCGTGGACGAGATTCGGGTTCTGGACAGGGAGCTGGAAGACATTTTTCTGGGATTTTTCCCGGAGCTGCGAGCCGAGGTGGCCAGACGGGATCTGGAAGGCGATTCGGGACGGTCATCCTGAGCCAGGTGCGCCCGGGATGTACCTCCGTGGAATGGCACAGTCTGCACTAACGTGCTGGACCGTTGCCGTGCATAGTAACGGCCAATGACGAAAAGCAGGAGTTGGTTTCGATGACCGCACAAGAGCCCACGCCCCGTCGCACCAACCAAAGCGAGGTACAGCCGCGTCACATGGATTTCCAGTACGATGAATCCATTCCGCGCTACTGGTTCGATGGCGATCAGTTCAAGACGCTGCTGCTGACGGCGCTGTCCTGCACCTTCCCCGAGGGGGAGCGTTTCTTCGTGCGTTCCGTGCGCCGCTATCAGAAAGACATTCAGGATCCCGACCTGGCCGAGCGGGTCAAGGGCTTTATCGGCCAGGAAGCGCATCACGGCAATGAGCACGAAACCTTCAATGCCCTGATGGAGAAAAACGGCATTCCCGCCAACAAGGTGGAAAAATTCGTCCACGAGGGCCTGAAATGGCGCGAGTCGCGCATGTCGCCCGAGCGCGCGCTGGCCAAGACCTGTGCGCTGGAACATTTCACCGCCATGCTGGCCGAGGCCATACTTAGCAACGAGGAGATCTTCGCGGGCATGGACGAGCGCATGATGCCGTTGTGGCTCTGGCATGCCATTGAGGAAAGCGAGCACAAGTCCGTGGCCTTTGATGTCTATCAGGATCAGGTGGGCAGTTACTGGATCCGGGCCAGCGAGATGGCCGGCACCACGGTGGAATTCATCGGCTTTACCATCTTTCATTATCTGCAGCTGCGTGCGGACATGGACGACCGGAGGGACTGGCGCTCGGTGGCGCGGGGGCTGAACTGGCTGCTCGGCCGCCCGGGCTGGTTGCGCCGTCTGGGGCCGGTGTATAGGGCCTATTACAAGCGTGACTTCCACCCGGGCAAGCGTGATGCCACGGCCCTGCGCAAGAAGGGCCTGCAGAAGCTGGCCCGGATGCTGGACCGGCCCGAGTTGCTCGACAACGCGGCCTGATCCCGGGTCCCGCCCGCCTGGGGCAAAGCGCCTATCCTTCTGCTGGCGCCTTTGGCCCAGGTGCAGGACATCCCAATTCGGACAAAAGTCGTTTTTCTCGCGTTTTGTGATCCATTTCTTGCAGGCCTTCCGGCTTCGGGTATAAAAAACCGATGAATTTCCAGCCATTACGCGAACCGGGCTATGCAACGATTTCGTCATCGGCTTGCTGCGAGTCTGTCAGCGGCTGTCTTGCTGGTCCCTTTCGCGCCCGCGTGGGCGAACACTGCTGCCTGTGGCGCTAAGCCGGATGCTTCGGCCGAAGCATCCGACCCGGCGGACACCCGACTCTCCGCTCGATCCGAGCGTATTCTGAATGTCCTGGTGAGCGAGAAAACGTCCACCGAACGTTTCGACGCCCTGAAAACCTATCTCAACCAGCCCGAACCTCAGAATACCAGCCCCGAGGACTTTGTCCTGCGCAACTATGCCCGGTTGTGGGTGGGTGCCGAATATATCCGTCGGGACCAGTATGATCAGGCGCGGAATCTGTTGTCGCAGGCGCGTCTGGACAGTCCCGCCGGCGTGGAAACGGCCCTGCTGACCGCCCATTCCTGGCAGCTTCAGGGCAAAACGGATCAGGCCCTGAAGTGGTATATGCGTGTGTCGGCGCGTTACCGGGCCAGCCCCCGGGTTCTGCAGACGGTACTGGACCGGGCCCATGAAGCGGCCGACGCTGGCGATCATCGCCTGGCCACGCGCCTCTACGAACGCGTAGTGGCCAAGGCGCTGGCCAATGTCCGGGAGCTGGCGGAGTTGACGAGCAGTTCCGACGATCTCAGCTCGGTAATCCTGGACCGGCAGAGTGCCCGTGACAGCGCCGCCACGGTATCCGGTCAATTGATCCGTGAACTGTTGCGAGGATCCAGTCCGCAGGCGCTGCCGCACTTGCAGCATGTGCTCAGCGCGCGCAAGCAGTTGCGGTGTCTGGAAGACGAGCTGGAGCAGCTCAAGCAGGAGCAGTTCCAGGCCTCGCAACAGCGAACCCAGGCAGACAATTTCCGGACCATGGCCAGCCGTGAGCAGTCCATGATCCGGCGCCGGATTGACAGGCTCAAAAACCGGCTTGAAACAGTCAGTGCCCGCAAGAAGGGCGAAGTGCGCAGCCAGTTGAAGGAACAGCGAGAAAAGCTGACTGCCGTCAAGGAGCGGCAAGCGGAACTGAAGGAGGAGGCGGCCCAGTCACAGTCACTGCAACAGACACAACAGCAATTGACGCAACGCCGGGTTGAACTGGAAAACTACCGTCAGGAGAACCGGCAGGCGGTACGCCGGGAGATGGAACAGGTGATCCTGCGGCTCAAGCGTCGTTATCTGGATCTGGCCGGTGAAGGCCAGGCTGGCCGGGCCGGTCTGATGCGTTCCGTGGCCCTGCATCATACCCGCTGATCGTTACCCTGCTGATCTGATCCGGTCCGTCGGCCTCCCCCAACGGTTTTTTCTTGCTTGTATACCAAGCAAGCGCTTGGTACGGTTTGCCGGAACCTGAAGGAGAAACCATGGCTGATCTGGATTATTTCAATGACACGCACCGCATGGTGCGTGATACCGCGCGTCGTTTCGTGGAACGCGAGATTCTGCCCTGGATTGATGAATGGGAAGAGGCGGGCGAGTTCCCGCGCGAGCTCTATCGCAAGGCCGCGGAGACCGGGCTTCAGGGGGTGGGGCATCCGGAGGAATACGGCGGTTCGGGGGAAAACGATGTTTTCATGAAGATCGCGGTATCCGAGGAATTGATGCGCTCCACCTCGGGTGGTCTGGTGGCTGGACTGGGGTCGCTGGATATCGGCCTGCCGCCGGTGTGGAAGTGGGGATCGGATGAACTCAAGGAGCGCATTGTTCCGCCCGTCCTGCGGGGCGAGAAGATTTCGGCTCTGGCGATTACCGAGCCGGGTGGCGGCTCGGATGTGGCCAATCTGCGCACCCGGGCGGTGCGGGACGGTGATCATTATGTCGTCAACGGCGCCAAGACCTTTATCACCAGCGGTGCCCGGGCGGATTATTACACCGTGGCCGTGCGCACCGGCGAGCCCGGTTATGCGGGCGTAAGCCTTTTACTGGTTGAAAGGGATACACCGGGTTTCAGCGTGGGCCGGACCCTGAAGAAAACCGGCTGGTGGGCCTCGGATACCGCGGAACTGTTTTTCGAGGATTGCCGGGTGCCCGCGACCAACCTGATCGGCCCGGAAAACGGCGGCTTCTACTGCATCATGACCAACTTCCAGATGGAGCGGCTCATGTTGTGCACCATGGCCAACATGACGGCTCAGCTGGCCCTGGAAGCGTCGCTGGACTATGTTCGGCAACGCGAGGCCTTCGGACGGACCCTGGCCGGTTTTCAGGTGACCCGTCACAAGCTGGCGGAAATGGCGACCGAGGTGGAGGTCAGCCGCGAGTTTACCTATCGGGTGGCGGCGAAAATCCAGGCGGGCGAGAACTGCATCCGGGACATTTCCATGGCCAAGAACTTTGCCACCCGGGTTTCGGATCGGGTGACCTATGATGCGGTCCAGCTTCACGGGGGCATGGGGTTCATGCGCGAGGCCGTGGTGGAACGGCTCTATCGGGACAACCGGATTCTGTCCATCGGCGGTGGCACCTACGAAATCATGAACGAGGTCATTGCCCGGCAAATGGGGTTGTAAGGCTGGCAGGCTGTTGAAAGCCCCGCAGGGCGCGGCCTGAAGCGCCCATCTGGTGCGCCGGGTCGCTCGGAAAGGGAACCACCCTGTCCGTCGCAACCAGGCACACCAGCTGAACGCTTCAGGCCACGCTGAGTGCGCAAGGGGTTTTCCAACAGCCTGCCAAGGGCGGCCCCCGGAGGCGCCGCCGTTCGCGCGGGTTCAGTCGCCGCTGGTGCATTCCGCGCGTCCGGGATCGATCTTGCAGCGCACGCGGCGCTGGAGCTTGAGCATATCGGCGTCATAGTGATCCTGCTCGCGGAGCTGGGTGCGTGCTTCCTGCATCATGGATTCATATTCCTGTTTGTCTTCCTGCGGAATGTCCACCCACCATTTGTCCGGCACTGCTTGCGCTTCCTCATTCAGCGTTTTCCGGGTTTCGTCGAAATTGGAGAAAAAGTATTCACGGGATTTCTGGGCCATGTCATCGGGGAAACGGTCGTCATTGGCCACCAGCTGGAAACTGATCTGCGCGAGGGGATAATCAATGATACCGCCGTCGGGCTGGAGCCCCTTGTAGAGTTCCAGCGCATTATAGGCAGCCAGGGGCGCGACAATGACGTCCACCACGCCATTATTGAACTTGGAGGAAAAGTCCGTGACATTGGACGGCACCGGCGTGGCGCCCACCTGCGAAACCAGTTGCGCCTGGGTTTCGTCGTAGCTGAGTACAGCCACCTTCTTGCCCGCTGCCTTGCTCAGGGTGTTGATTTTGCGATCATCCACGAAGACATAGGCCGCACCCGCCGGGGCGATGCCCATGACCTCGTAATTGCCGTTGCTCATTTCGTCGGCCTGAGATGGATGGGAAAGCACCTTCAGCAGCATCCGCATGTGCTTCATGCTGGGTACGCCGCCCACGGAATCGAGCGTGCCCACATACTGGTTGAACAGACGCGCACGGATTCCGGTGATCAGGGCGGCGTCGCACTTGTCCGATTTCAGCTCCTCGGCGGCCACGCCTTCGTTGACATAGGGAACCAGTTCCGCCTTGAGGCCCCATTTGAGCGCTTCCGCGCGCCAGTCCTTCATGGCATTCATGGCGGGGCCCGCGTTACCCGCGACATCGAAAACACAGACACGGCGTTCAATGGGCTTCGCCGAGACCGGCAGACTCAGGCTGGTGGTCAGAACAAGCAGAGCCAAAACAACGTATTTCATGGTTCCTGTCCGTTTGCGTAGAAAAATGGAAGTACGCTTGTCCATGCCAGGCGTGGAACTCGTACGGTAGTACCGTACCACAACGGGCTTGCGAGTGGGATGAATCGGCCGGCTGGCGTTAGCCGGGCAGGGCAGCGCGAGGATGTGCGCCGGCCCGGGGGCGGACCGGCACGAAGCGGAGTCTCAGAGGCCGCTGTTTTTCAGGCGGTTGGCGTGCTGGCGGTAGACGCTGGTGGGGTCGGTCTCCCACAGATGGTGCAGCCCGAAAAGCTGGTTCACTTCATCCAGATGGTTCATCCGGTAGTCGTCGCGAATGACTCTTCCCAGATGACTGGAGCACCGGCTGACCAGCCCGTCACTGGCCTGATCGGTGAAAATCAGCGAGGTCAGGCCCAGCAACGCATCCGAGGCGTCGACCGCATTGGTGAGCGGTTGTGTACCCGACCAGGAGAAATACTGCACCCCGTTGGCGCCGTACCTGGGGCCATTGCCGCAAGCGGTGTCCGGCACGCCCTCGGGGTACTGCTGGTTGAAGCTTTCGGAGGCCTCAGTGGTGAGATCCGACAGGCTGGCCATGACATCCTGGTCGTGGTCGCTGCCGGACAGCAATGCGATCAACTCGCCCAGGGCATTGCCCAGGGTTTCGATGGTGGAAGCCGCCAGATCACTGTCGTCGGTTACGCCCTGGACCACATCGGCCACTTTCGAGCCCTGATTCACGCCACCCACGCTGGTGGCCGAGGCCACATAGTCCGGATAGACCGAGGCCACATAACGCATGGTGGGTGCCCCATGGCTGTGACCGATGAGATTGACCTTGTCCGCGCCCGTGGTGGCCAGAACCTCTTCCACCTGCCGGGCCAGCTGTTCGCCCCGGGCCTCGGTGCTGTTGAGCGCGGACACCTGGGTGACATGCACATCGGCGCCGCTGCGCTCCAGTTCCTGGGGAATGCGGTACCAGTATTCCACCCCCGCCAAAGAGTCAAAACCGAACATGCCGTGTGCCAGCACGATCGGGTAACGGGTTTCGGTATAGGTGTCTTCCCAGAACCAGGCATGGGCATTGCTGACCAGCGCGGTCCACAGCAGGGCGGTTAACAGGATGGTGTAACGCTTCATGATGTCTCCCTTTGTTGTTGGGGTTATGGACTGTACAGCCGGGATCAGCCATCAATGTTCGCTATGCTACGAGCTGCATAAAAAGCCTGTCAGTCCGTCTTTGCGCTGATTTTTTTGGACCTTCGTACTAAGTAGCTCGGGTTAGATTCGACTGCATATTGGCCTTTATCCGCCTTGCTGCTGGATAAAGAGGCTGACGGGGAGATATTCGTTAGATTGATTTCGTAGATCGGATCAGGCGAGAAAAGGTGAGTCATGAAGCCGGGGTGTTACCGTGGGTAACACCCCGGCGGAGCCCGTTCAGAGCCCCTGTTGCTGCAGCCGGTTGGCCTGCTGTCGATAGACCGTGGTGGGGTCGGTTTCCATCAGGTCATGCAGGCCGGTGACCTGGTTCACTTCGTCCAGGTGATTCATCCGGTAGTCGTCGCGAATAACCCGGCCGAGATGACTGGAGCAGCGGCTGACCAGGCCGTCGTTCGCCTCGTCGAAGGCGGTGGAGGTGGCGGCGAGAAGCGGATCCGAAATGTCCGCGGCGTTGGTCAGCTGGGCTGTGCCGCTCCAGGAGTAGTAATAGACGCCGTTGGCCCCTTGTTCCGGGCCTTCACCACAGTATTCATCCGGTACGCCCTCGGGATAGTTGTCGTTGAACGCCACCGAGCCCTGCGTGGTCAGACTGCCAATGCTGGCGTCCAGGTCCTGTTTGTCCGCGTCGCCATCGGAAGCCCAGTTGATCAGTTCCGCCAGGGCTTCGGCCACGGGACTGGCGTCGACACCACTGTCGGCATAGACATCCGCGACTTTCGAGCCCCAATTGACACCGCCGACACTGGACACGGACGCGATCATGTCCGGTCGCAGCGACGCCACGTAACGGGCGGTGGGCGCACCCTGGCTGTGGCCGATCAGATTGAGCTGGTCGGCACCGGATGCCGCGCGGATCTCCTGGACCTGTTGCATCAGCTCCTCGCCGCGGGCCTCGTTGCTCTCCAGAGCGGTGACCTGGACGGTGTACACCTCGGCCCCGCTGCGCTCGAGTTCACTGGCGACTTGATAGAAGTAGTCCACACCGGCAATGCTGTCGAAACCGAACATGCCGTGGACCAGGACAATCGGGTGGCGGGTTTCCGTATAGTCATCCTCGAACCAGTCCAGCAGTCCGGCCTGGGCCGGCAGGGTGGCACTGGTCAGCAGGAAAACCAGCGAGAACAGATGGCGTTTTGACATTTTGATCTCCTTGCCATTGTTATTGTCTTGGCGGTTTTTGATTCGGTTGCCCGAGCAACCTGTCAATATCTATAGTTAACAACTGTTTTCCTGTTAATCGGCTATCGGTGCCAGATTCGAGCTCATTCGGAAAGTGGATGTGCATCCATGCGCACTTCGTCCCCGGAGATCCGGATATGAACAACAAAAAGATTTTTTATTTCAGCCTGGTAGTGGTTGTCGTCCTGGCCGGGGGGCTGGCCTTTCAGGTCCGGACCACCGGGGAGAATTCTTCGGTGTCCGAAACTGCCGAGAATGCCCGAACGGAACAGGGTGTGCACGATAGTACACAATCGCAAGAAGCTCAGGGGGAGCCCGAAAACGGGACGAACAGGTCCGGCGAACGCGATCTCGGTCATTTTCTGGCGCGCGAACCGTCGAAATTGCCGGCTTCGTTGTCCGGCACGGAAGTGGATGGCGGGGTGCGTGCCGATGACCAGGGCCGCCTGATCGTCGAGGCCCGGATCCGGCGCATGTTCGAGTATTATCTGTCCACGCTGGGCGAGGCGTCGCTGGACGAGATCAAGACCTGGGTAGCCCACTATCTGGACGAAAACCTTCCGGCTTCGGCCGCCCGCGAAGGCTGGTCCCTGTTCCGGGATTATCTGGCGTATCGCCGTGGCCTGGACTCAATTGCCGAGCCCGGGGCGGACGCCGACATGGATACCATGGCCGCGGCCATGGAACGCCGCAATGCCCTGCGCCGTGAAAAGCTCGGACGTGAGGCGGCGGAAGCGTTCTTTGCCACCGAGCAGGCCTATGACGAGTACATGTTGCGCCGCCGGGCTATTGCGCAGGACGATGAATTAACCGAAGCGGAGAAACAGCAGCGACTGGAACAGGCCCGGGCCGAGCTGCCCGAACCCATGCGTGAAGTCCGTGAGGAGAGCACTCGTCCGGTTCGGGTGCAGGAAAGGGTGGAAGCGATGCGCGCGGAAGGTGCCTCCGAGGCCGAAATCCGGGCCTTGCGCGAG